>JBKHJQ010000187.1:0-5519 GCA_046538055.1 Actinomycetota bacterium | reverse complement strand
GGGTCACTGTGCCTCCCGGCTCGTCGTGGGAGGAGAAGGCCCGTTCGGTCCGCTACGAGGCACTGGACAGGTCGCGGCACCCGGGGGAGTGGATGCTCACCGCCCACACCTCCGACGATCAGGCCGAGACCGTGATCGACCATCTGCTGCGCGGCTCCGGCCTGGACGGTCTGCGGGGGATCCCTGCCCGGCGCGGCGCCTTCGCTCGTCCCCTCCTGGGAGTGTCCCGCTCCACCACCAGGGAGATCGCCACGCTGGCGAGCCTCCCCTGGGAGGACGATCCCCTCAATCTCGCTCCCGAACCGCTCCGCAACCGCATCCGGTCCCACCTGCTCCCGGAGCTGGAGAGGTACAACCGTCGCATCCGCTCTGCTCTCGCCGCCACGGCCTCCCTGGTCGCCGCCGAGGTCGACTACCTGGAGTCGGCCGCCTCCTCTCCGGTGGAGGTGCTGGAGGAGGGAGCGGCGGTGGCTGCCTCCCTGCTCACCACCGTGGACCCTGCTCTGGGAGGCCGTCTCGCCCGCCGCCTCCTGGCCACCGCCGGGCTGGAGCATCCCTCCCGGGAGTCGGTGGAGGGGGTCATGGAGGTGGCGCGGGGGGAGAGGGCGCGCTCGGAGCCGGGAGGCGGCCTATCGGCCCGCCGGCGCGGAGCACTGGTGGTGGTGGAGCACCAGCCGCAGGCGGCGCCGGATTCGGTGCCGCTGGAACAGCCCGGTGTCACGCCTTTCGGGCGCTGGCGGTTCCACGCCTTCCTGGCGGATAGCCCTCCCGAGGCCATGCCCCTCTCGGCGGCCTGGATGGTGGCCGACGCCGACGAGGCGGCGAGCCTGATGGTGGAGCCCGCCGGCCGCCACCCCGAGACGGCCCGGATCCTGGCCAAGGCGGGGGTCGGTCGAGACGACCGCGGCCGCCACCCGGTCGTGGTCGGTGCCCGCGGCCCCATCTGGATCCCCGGTGTGCGCCGGCTGGGGACCGGTTGGGCCGATGCGGGTACTCGCCGCTACCTTGTCATTCGCAGCTGGACCGAGCGGAGTTGGCGGAGTTGGCGGAGATAAGGACCCTCATCACGGCCGAGGAGATCGACTCCGCCCTCACGCGCCTGGGCTCCGAGATCGCCGCCGACTACCGGAGCAGGGACCTGCTGGTGGTGGGTGTCCTCAAGGGCGCGTTCATGGTCATGGCCGACCTGGCCCGCAAGATCGACATCCCCGTCGAGTTCGACTTCATGGCGGTGTCCTCCTACGGGGCCTCCACCCAGACGTCGGGAGTGGTCCGGATCCTCAAGGACCTGGACGAGGAGATCGCCGACCGTCACGTGCTGATCGTGGAGGACATCATCGACTCGGGCCTCACCCTCAACTACCTGATGAAGAGCCTGCGGGTGCGCAAGCCCGCCTCACTGGAGATCGCCGCCCTCCTGGTCAAGGAGGGAATCCAGCGGGTGGAGATCGATGTGCGCTACACAGGCTTCGAGATCGGTCCCGAGTTCGTGGTGGGCTACGGGCTCGACTACGACGGCAAGTACCGAAACCTCCCATACATAGGTGTCCTCGAGGGGGCGCCGGTCTGACCGTTCCCATGTCCTCCCGCAGTCACCTCACCGCCCTCGGCGAGATCATCCGGGCCCTGTCCCGGGGCGACAGTCCCGACGAGGTGGTGCGGGTGGCCCTGCGTGCCACCCGGGACGCGGTGGGTGCCGACGTAACCTCCTTCGCCGTGTCGGAGGGCGACCGGCTGCGCTTCACGATCCTGGAGGACGAGCGCCTCACCGTCACCTCCTCTCCCGTGGACAGCGGCGGCCTCACCGAGCGGGTCCTGCTGGGCGGGGAGCCCCTGAAAATCGCCGACCTGATGGAATCGGGCCTTCCCCTCCGGCGTCTGGTGGGAGAGGAGGCGCCCCATGCCCGGGCCTACGTGGGCGTGCCGGCCCGGAGCGAGAAGCGGATCGTGGGCGTCCTCAGCGTCCAGTCCTACCGCCCCGCCTCGTTCGGCGACGCCGACCTCGACCTGATCTCGGAGGTGGGCCGCCAGGTGGCCGACGCCATAGTGTCCAGCCGGAGGGTGGCACGCATCCAGAGGCGGCTCAGCCAGCTCGATCGCGTCCAGCGGGAGAGGACCGACTTCCTGGTGGGGGTGGCCCACGACATGCGATCCCCCCTGGCCGGCATCATCGGCTTCGCACGCATACTGGAGGAGCTCGAGTCGGTGGCATCCGATCCCATGGCGGTGGAGGCGATCCAGTTCATCGGCGCCGAGTCGCAGCGTCTGGCCGACCTCGTCTCCCAGCTCGTGGACCTGGGCCGGGTGGACCTGGGGGAGACGAGCCTGGACCTGGAACGGCTCGATCTCTCCAAGCTGGCTCACCAGGTGGTGGAAGCTGCTCGCGGTAGATTCCCCGCTCACCGCTTTGCCGTGAGGGCCGCCGAGCCGGTGGAGATCGAAGGCGACATGCTCCGGCTGCACCGGGTTGTGGCCAACCTGGTGGAGAACGCCGCCATCCACGGTCCCACGGGTGGGCTCGTGACGGTGGAGGTCGCCGCCGACGGGGATGAGGCTCTCATAGCGGTGTCCGACCGGGGTCCGGGAGTGCCCAGCTCCGAACGGGAGCGGATCTTCGAGCGGTTCGTCCGTCTGGACGGGTCATCGGCCGGCACGGGGATCGGGCTGTACCTGGTGAGAGCGCTGGTGGACGCCCATCGGGGCCGGATCTCTGTGACCGACAGTCCCGGGGGCGGAGCCCGCTTCGAGGTGCGGCTTCCCATGGGTTCCCCTAGCGGGGGCCATCCCTTACCATGATGCCACCGCTCCTCGCACCCCCCCACGGATGAGGTGAACGTGAATCGAACCGTTAGAACCCTGCTGGTCTATGGGCTGGCGATCGTCCTGTTGGCCCTGATGGCCCAGTGGTGGTTCGACTCGTTCACCGGACCGGAAGAGGTGGGTCTGTCGGAGTTCATCACCCAGGTGGAGAACGACGAGTTCGAGCGGGTCGAGATCCTGGCCCGCAGCAACCAGGTCATGGGGCGGGTGGAAGGCTCGGACCTCCCCGAGGAGGGCTTCGAGGTGGCCGCCTCCTACCCCGACGGCTACGAGGGCGACCTCACGGAGATCCTGCGCGATACCGGGACACCCTTCGACACCGACCCCCAGCCTCCCGGGTTGATGGAGATGTTCATCAGCTTCCTGCCCTGGCTGCTCCTGATCGGCTTCATGGTCTTCATCTTCATGCAGATGCAGGGGAGCGGGAACCGGGTGATGCAGTTCGGGAAGTCCAAGGCGAAGGTCGTCTCCAAGGACCAGCCCAAGGTCACCTTCCAGGACGTGGCCGGTCTGGAGGAGGCCATCGAGGAGCTGCAGGAGATTAAGGACTTCCTCCAGCATCCCGACAAGTACCGCCAGATGGGCGCCAAGATCCCCAAGGGCGTCCTCCTGTTCGGCCCTCCCGGCACGGGCAAGACCCTCCTCGCCCGGGCCGTGGCGGGTGAGGCCGGCGTGCCGTTCATGTCCATCTCCGGATCCGATTTCGTCGAGATGTTCGTGGGTGTGGGAGCCAGCCGGGTACGCGATCTGTTCGAGCAGGCCAAGTCCAACGCCCCCGCCATCGTATTCATCGATGAGATCGACGCCGTGGGTAGGCATCGGGGGGCCGGTCTGGGCGGCGGCCACGACGAGCGGGAGCAGACTCTCAACCAGCTCCTGGTGGAGCTGGACGGCTTCGAGGGCAACACCGGTGTCATCGTGATGGCGGCCACCAACCGTCCCGACATCCTCGACCCGGCCCTTCTCCGCCCCGGGCGCTTCGATCGCCAGATCGTCGTGGATGCGCCCGACATCGAGGGGCGGAAGATGATCCTGGAAGTGCATTCCAAGGGAAAGCCCCTCTCCGACGAGCTGGACCTGGAGGTTCTGGCCCGCCGCACCCCCGGGTTCACGGGAGCGGACCTGGCCAATCTGATCAACGAGGCCGCCCTGCTGGCCACCCGCCGCCGCCGCAGCGACATCACGATGGACGAGCTGGAGGAGGCGATCGACCGGGTGATGGCAGGCCCGGAGCGCAAGTCGAAGGTGATGACCGACGAGGAGAAGAAGCTCATCGCCTATCACGAGACCGGTCACGCCCTGGTGGGATGGGCGCTCCCCAATGCCGATCCGGTCCACAAGGTCACGATCGTGGCACGGGGCCGGTCGCTGGGCCACACCCTGGCTCTGCCCACTCACGACAAGTTCCTCGTGCGGCGGTCCGAGCTGGTCGATCAGCTGGCGATGCTCCTGGGGGGCCGGGTGGCGGAGGAGATCATCTACGCCGACCCGTCGACGGGAGCCGCCAACGACATCGAGAAGGCGACGTCCATCGCCCGCAAGATGGTGATGGAGTACGGGATGTCCGACGAGCTGGGCCCGATGCAGTACGGGAAGGCCAACGGGGAGGTCTTCCTGGGTCGTGACTACGGGCGCCAGCAGGACTACTCCGACGAGGTGGCCGCCTTCATCGATAGCGAAGTGCGGAAGATGGTCACGGCCGCCCACGACGAGGCCAACGAGATCCTCACCCACCATCGCGACGCCCTGGAGCGGATGGTGGAGGCCCTGATGGAGGAGGAGACCGTCGGTCCGGAGGGTGTGGCGAAGATCTTCTCGGACGTGCCCAAGTGGGAACACGCCGACGACGGTCTGAGGGTGCGCTACCCGCTGAACCCCCAGCCTCACCCCGAGACGGTGGCCGCGGCCGAGCGGGTCGAGCAGGAGGAGGAAGGCATCACCCGGGAGGTGACCGTCGAGTCTCCCGCCCCCCGCAGCTCCTCCCGCCCCGCCGACGCCGGAGCCTGAGCCGCCCGCTTTCGCGTTTCTCTGGTAGCAAACGGGGCGTTTCGCGCCCCGTTCTGGTCATAAAAACGGTTCCTTGAGGTTGCGCGAAGGTGGGGGAGCGCAGCATCAGCGGGGTCAATCCCAAGGAGGACCCATGCTGGGAAGAACCAGACTCGTTTTCGGTGTAGCCGCCCTCGCCATGGTGACGGCCGGGGTGGCCTGGGCCGGATCGGGCCCGGGGGACGCCACCGCCACCGCCGACGTGGCCGCATCCTCGGCCGCGGAGGGATCGATAGTCGTCCCGGCGGACGAGGCCGGCACCGTGATCCTGGAGCGGATCGAATCGGGACTCTCCATCGTGGAGATCGACAGCGAGGGAGGCTGGGAGGTCACCGTGGAGCAGTCGTTCGGGTCCGAGGTGGAGGCGCGCTTCGTATCGGGCTCTTCCCGGGTCGACTTCACGGCTGAGCTGGAAGGAGACGACGTGGAGGTCCGGGTGGAGCGGAGCGAGGGGCCGTCCTCTTCCACCACGAGCCTCATCACCACCACCTCGGTGACGGCGCCCACGACCACGTCCACGGAGCCGTCCACCACCAGCTCCACCAGCCTGGCGACGACCACCACCGGCGCCCCGTCCACCACCAGCACCGCCCCTTCCAGTACCTCCACTTCGACGACCGTGGGAGGGACGTCCACCACCCACGCCACCACCT
>JBKHJQ010000002.1:0-21280 GCA_046538055.1 Actinomycetota bacterium | reverse complement strand
GACCGCTCTTCCCACCCCCCGCAGGAGCGGGGGCCCCACCCCCCACAGGAACCGGGCGCGCAGGCTCCTCACCCGGGATCGGCGGTGATGTCGTCGACCAGCTCCAGGAACTCGGCTTCGGTGGTGGCCGCGTCGAGCTGGCCGTCGATCCACAGCATCACCGCTCCGTGGACGAGCGACCACGCCTGCAGCTCGGGCGCCCCCAGGCGATAGTGGGCGGGGTCGATCTCCGCCAGGCCCTCCCCGTACACCGCCTTCAGCAGCGCCATGTAGGCGCGGTGGGAGTGGTGGGCCAGGCGCTCCTCGCAGTCGCCCGAGTTGATCCTGGTGGTGAACATCAGGCGGTAGCGCTCGGGATGGTCGACGGCGAATCGCACGTAGGCGCGTCCCGTCCGGGTCTGCCACGAATCGGGAGGGCCCGCCATGGCCGCTTCCAGGGCGTCGGCCAGCATCTCGAACCCATCGGCGGCGAGGGCGCTCAACAAGGCGTGTCGATCGGGGAAGTGATGGCGGGGAGCGGCGTGGGATACGCCCAGGCGCCGGGCCAGGTCCCTCATCGATATGGACCGGGCCCCGGAACCCTCCAGCACCGAGGATGCCTCCTGGAGGAGGGCGCTGCGCAGATGGCCGTGATGGTAGGTGTCGGATGCCGACATCTTGACAGCGACAAGATAGTCGGCCATAGTGCCGGGTGCAATAACTTGTCACCGACAAGATCGACGGCGATGGAGGTGTGACGATGATCCACACGGGGCGCCATACGGCCACCCTGGAAGGCGATTTCGTGGTGTTCCTCTTGGGGGCGCGTATCAACCGGATGTGGAAGCTGGGGGCGTGGCTGCCGGTGGCCCGGGCCATGACCCGGATGCAGCGAGAGATCTCCGGTCATCCCGAGATAGGTTGCCTGCACATCGAGAGCTTCAACGGCCGCACCACCCTGTCGCTCCAGTACTGGAGGTCCTTCGACCATCTGGAGCGATTCGCACGCTCCCCGGAGTGGTCCCACCTGGAGGCATGGAGGGATTTCAACCGGCTCATCCGCGATTCGGGCGACGTGGGGGTGTGGCACGAGACGTACCGGGTGGCGGCCGGCCAGTACGAGGCCATCTACGCCAGCATGCCGGTGTTCGGGCTGGCCGGGGCGGGAAGCCACGCCTCGCTGAGCCCCTCGTCCACGTCGGCCACCCGCATCGGCCGCCGCGGCCGCGACCGGGCCCCGGTGGAGGCGTACTAGGCCCCGCCCGAGGACTCCTCACCGGGCCGCATCGGCCGGCCGGGGGAGGTCTGGAAGCGCCACTTGAGGACGATCGCGCACAGGACGACGATCGACGCCGCTCCCAGCGCCGCCACCCGGGGAGTGGTGAGCTCGGCCACGGCCCCGTCCAGGAATGCCGCCACCGGCCGGGACCCGAGGAACGCCACTCCCCACAGGGCCATGATCCGGCCCCTCAGCTCCTCGGGGATGCGGACGTGCATGGCACTGGTGAGCGAGGTCACACCGAAGAGGAAGCCCACCCCCGCCGCCAGCAGCGAGACGATCGCCATCCACGCCGTGGGTGAGAAACCGAATCCCACCACCCCCGCTCCCAGGAGCAGGAGGCCGGCGATGGCCAGGGGGATCTGACCCCACCGGGCCCGCACCCGGGCGACCATGAACGCGGCCGCGGCCGCTCCCGCCCCGAATGCGGAGATGAGCATGCCGACCAGGCCTTCCTGGCTGCGGAACGTCTCGTCCACCAACCCCTCCGCCAGCGCCGGGGCGAGGGTGAGGACGGGGTCGATGCCGAAGCCCAGGGCCGTCAGGCCCACCAGAAGCACCGCCAGCTGGGTGTCGGTGCGGAGATGCTTGAAACCGACCCAGATGGAGGCACGGGGCGGTCTCTGCACGGGGCGTGCCCGGGCGATCCACAGTCCCAGGACCAGGGGGACGTAGGAGGCGGCGTTGATGGCGAAGGTCCATCCCGGGCCCCAGGCCACCAGCACGAGGGCACCGATGGCCGGGCCCAGTGCCCGGCCCAGGTTGAAGGTGACGGACGTGAGGGCGACGGCGGCATCCAGGTCGTTGGGGGGAACCAGTGCGGGCACCAGCGCCTGCTGGGCCGGAACCGCGAAGGCGTGGCCCAGCCCGATCACCAGGGCGGCGACCAGCACAGGCCAGGCATTGGGGAAGGGCTCCAGTCCCACGGTGAGAGTGAGGGCGGCCAGGGCGCCGGCGGCCACGGCCGCGGTCGACTGTGCGGTCATCAGAAGGCGACGCCGGTCGAACCGGTCGGCGGCGGCTCCCGTCCAGGGGGCGAGGACCAGCGAAGGGAGGAACTGGGAGACCCCCACCAGGCCGACCATGAAGGTGGACCCGGTCAGCTCGTAGACCACCACCGCCGCGGTGAGCTGCTGGAACCACGTCCCGATGTTGGAGGTGAGGTTCCCGACGAAGAACGGGCCGAAGTTGCGGTCGGCTATGACGGCGGGAGTGGAGCGGGGCGCGGACTGGGTGACCACCGCCGTCTACGTTACCGCCTCGATCCCGGACAAACGATTGTGGGGGTGGGCGCGGACCGGGTCAGGCGACGGGCGTCTCGGCCTCCTCCATGGCCGCGGCCAGCTCCCCCTGGCGGGCGTCGAGGGTCTTGAGCCAGCGCTGCCCGCCGAAGGTGAAGCCGATCCAGTAACCCAGCTCCACCAGTTGCTCCTCGTCGAAGTGTGTCCGCAGACGCTCCCACAGGGCGTCGTCCACGGAGGCGGGATCCCACATGATGGCGTCGGCGTACTCCAGGGCCGCCTTCTCGCGGTCGGAGAACGCCTCCGAGCGGCGGTGGTGCAGGATCTCATCCAGCTGGTCGCGGTCCTCCTGCCAGTCGCGGGCCACGCCCTGGTTGGAGCAGTACACGCAGCCGGCGCTGGTGGCGATGTATCCCCGCAGCATCTCCTTGAGCTCGTAGTCGAGCGCTCCCGAGTGGAAGATCCATTCCCGGGTCCTGGTGAACGACCGCATCACGCCCGGGCTGTGGGCCCGGATCGCCTGTATCTCCGGACCGGGCTTCCCGTCCCGAATGGACTTCTCCAGCCACTCCCTCATCTCGGGCTCGTCGATCTCTGCGGGCAGTACGTAGCGGATCCTCGCCATCTAGACCTCCTTGCCGACAGAGGCTAATCGCTCCCCGGAGAGGGCGGCGGGGGTGGGGTTGGTACGCTCCTCGGGGTGGCCGACTCTCCAGCGGACAACGGGGGTGGACCCCGGCGACGGGGAGGTCCCACCCTGCGCGACATCGCCCGGGAGGCGGGGGTCCACGTATCGACGGTCTCCCGGATCCTCAACGGCCAGGCCGCGGCCGGTCGTATCACTCCCCAGACCGAGGAGCGGATCCGGGAGATAGCCGAGAGACTGGGCTATCGACGCAACACCGTGGCGCGGGCGCTGCGGACCCGGCGCACCCTGGTGGTGGGGATGGTGGTGCCCGACGTGTCCAACCTCCACCAGGCAGGCATCACCCGGGCCGCAGGTGACGCCCTCACCGAGGGTGGCTACTCGCTCCTTCTCGCCTCCAGCGGCGACGACCTGGAGCGGGCCCGATCCCAGGTGGCGGCCATGCTGGGGGCGCAGGTGGACGGCCTCCTCTACGGGGTGGCCCGGGAGGAGGACCCGGTTCTGCGGAGGGTGGTCGACTCCGGGACTCCGGTCGTGCTCTTCAATCGGGGTGCCGGCGATCTTCCCTCCGTCCTTCCCGACGACGGCCTGGGCATCCGCCAGGCGGTGGAGCATCTGCTGGAGCTGGGGCACCGCCGCATCGTCTACGTGGGAGGAGCTGAGGACGTCGCCTCCAATATCAACCGGATGGCCGCCTTCGACAGCGTGCTGGCCGAGGCTGCCCTGGAGGGCGGCCACGCCCTGGCGGGACGGTTCACCGAGGAGGAGGGATCTCGTGTGATGGCGCAGCTGCTGGAGGGTGGAGCGGAGATGACGGCAGTGGTGGCGGGCAACGACCGCCTGGCGCTGGGCGTGATCGACGCCATCGGGGACGCCGGGCTGGCCTGTCCCGGGGACATCTCGGTGGTGGGGTTCAACGACATGCCCTACGCCGACCGGGTGAGCCCCCCACTGACCACGGTACGAGTCCCAATCCACGACGTGGGTCACCGGGCCGCCTCCTTGCTCCTCGACCTGATCGGGAACCCGCAGGCCGCCCCGCGTCACATCCTGGTGCAGCCGCAGCTCGTCAGGCGGGACTCCACCGGCCCACCCGCCTCCCGGAGCCGTTAGGCTGCAACTCCGCAACCGATTGCGCATGGACCCGAATGCGCACGGATCCATTGCGCAAGGATCCGGGAGGAGGATCGACAGATGGAGCGCCATCTCTTGGCCGACATGACCCAGCCGGAGGCGGCCGAGGCTCTGGCCCGGGGCACGGCCATCCTCGTGACGGGGAGTGTGGAGCAGCACGGGGCGCACCTGCCCCTGGGTACGGATGCCCACGCCGCCTTCACCATCGCCGTCCGGGTGGCCGAGCGCCTGGCGGCGCCGGTGCTGCCCCTGTCGCCGGTGGGCGTGGCCCCCTACCACCTTCCCTGGCCCGGTTCGCTCAGTCTCCGTCCGTCCACGCTGGTGGCCCTGATGGTGGACGTCTGCCGGGGTCTGCGAGCCGCCGGAGTGGAGCGGGTGGTGGTGGTCAACTGGCACGAGGGAAACACCCCGGCGGTCCGCCTGGGAGCCGACGAGGTGCAGCAGCAGCTGCCGGGGGTGAGGGTGATCGTGGCGGAGACCCACATCATCACCAACAGCCTCTTCCCCGATGAGATGGAGTTCACCCACGCCGGGTCGATGGAGACGGCGGCGGTGCTCGCCCACGATCCGTCGCTGGTCCACATCGACCGCCGTCGGGAGGGCGACCCCACCGAGGAGGGCACCCGGGGCCACGCCCTCTTCCGCCGTCGGGACGTGTTCCCGGTGATGCGGGACTTCCGGGAGGTGGCAGCCAGCGGGTGGTACGGGTCCCCGGAATCCGTGGACACCGAGCGCGCCCGCCAGATCATGGAGGTGGTGGCCGACCACGTCGTGGCCTCGGTGGAGGAGGTCACCCGGGAGTTGGAGGAGAGGTCGGTGTCCCCGGAGGTGAGACCATGAACACGACGATGAAGGCTGCCCTGCTGCGCGACTGGAATGACCTGGGGGTGGAGGAAGTCCCCGTTCCCCAGCCGGAACCGGGGGAGGTGCTGGTGCGGGTCCTGGCTTGCGGGCTGTGTGGCACCGACCTGAAGATGGTCAAAGGCGGCTTTCAGGCCCGGGGCTGGCCCCCGTCCCTCCCGTTCGTGATGGGTCATGAATGGTCGGGAGAGGTGGCGGCGCTGGGGGAGGGCCTGGACGACATCGAGCTGTCCGTGGGAGACAAGGTCGTGGCCGAGAACCACATCGGCTGCGGGACGTGCCGCAACTGCCGGAGCGGCCGCTACAACCTGTGCGAGAAAGCCGGCACACCCGGATACCGTCTCTACGGGCACACCGCACCGGGGGCGCTGGCCGAGTACGCGGTGCGTCCCGCTCCCATGCTGCATCGCCTCCCCGACGACGCCGGGCCCCTGGAAGGGGCGCTCGTCAACCAGGGCTCGCTCACGGTCCATGCGCTCCGCAGGGTCGGGTTCCTCCCGGGATCCACCGCCGCCATCTTCGGGCCGGGCCTGCTGGGCCTGCTCACGGCGGCCGTCGCCCGGGCCTCGGGCGCCTCCCGGATCATCATGGTGGGCCGCGGCGACCGCCTGAAGCTGGCGGCGGAGATGGGCTGCGACGCGGTGGTCGACTACGAGGAGGAGGATCCGACGGAGGGTGTGCGCGGACTCACCGACGGCCGGGGCGTGGACTACGTCTTCGACTGCACCGGCAACCCCCGCGTCCCGGTTCAGGCCCTGGGAGTGGTCCGCCGGGGCGGCAGGGTAGCTCTGCTGGGCCTCACCGGAGGCGAGCCCGCCCAGATCGACGTCGACCGCCTCACCCTCGACGAGGTGGACCTGATGGGGATCCGGTCCAGCCCCAACGCCTACCCGGCCATGATCGCCCTGCTGCGCTCGGGCGCCGTGGACCTCCAGCCGCTGCTCACCCATGTGTACCCCCTGGACGAGGTGGGCCGCGCCCTGGAGGCCCTGGAGAACCGAACCGCCATCCGACCCATCGTGGAGCTGGCATGAGAGAGCATCCGCACTACTCCCTCTTCGGCTCCGACGAGTGCAACTGCACCCCCCAGGAAGCGGAGGCGCTGGCAGTCGTGGCCGGATACCGGGCGGCCCGGGTGTCGGAGCGGGGCCCGTACCTCGCCCCCGATTTCCGCCGGCACCGGGCCGGGTTCACCCACATCGGCGAGCTCTTCGACCACCGGGGACCGGGCGGGATGGACGACGAGTCCATCCGGGACCGCCAGAACATCCTGGTCGAGCTGACGGCCAAGGGCGACAAGGTGTGGGGGATATTCCGGGTGGTTGGAACCCACACGGGGTCCATCTACGGGATACCCCCCACCGGTCGGCACGTCGACGTGATCGAAGTGGGCCTGTGGCGGGTGGAGGAGGGCCTCATCGCCGAGGCGTGGTACTTCGGTGACGAGCTGGGGATGCTTCGGGCTCTGGCCACCAACCCGCCGGACCTCTCCGGGGAGCCTTCCTGACCTACGAGCTGTGGGTGATCCTGGGCGCCGTGGCGGTGGGCTTTCTCGTCAAGGGCGTGGCGGGGATGGGAGGGCCCCTCCTCGCCATTCCCCTGATCGCCACCGTCACATCGGTCGAGCATGCCGTGGTGGTGGTGTCCTTCGCCAATCTCCTCGCCAATGCCTGGCTGGTGTGGGAGCATCGCCGCTCCGCCCGCGGCCTCCGGTGGCTGCTCCTTCCCCTCCTCCTGGCGGGGACGGCGGGGACGATCTTCGGATCGTGGCTCCTGACCGAGCTCGACGACCGCATCCTCTCCTGGGTGCTGGCGGGGATCATCGCGGCCTACATACTTCGTTTCCTGACCCGTCCGCAGTTCCGAATCGATGAGTCGGTGGGCCGTCGTCTGGCGGCACCGGTGGGACTGGCGGGGGGCGTTCTCACCGGTGGCACCGGGAGCGGCGGTCCTCTCTACGCCACGTACCTCCACGCCCTCCGGTTGGATCGATCGGTGTTCATCTTCTCCATCAGCACGACATTCCTGATCCTGGGACCGATCCAGATGGGGGTCCTGGCCTCCCTCGGCAGCTACACGGCCATCCGCATCGAGCAGGCCCTCCTGGCCGTGCTCCCGCTCCTGGTGGTGTTTCCCCTGGGTGTGGCGGTGTCCCGGCGGATGCCCCAGAAGGTGTTCGAATACGCGGTTCTGGCGCTTCTCGCCCTCTCGGCCGTCCGCCTGGTGATGTGAGCCTCAGGTCAGCCCGGAACGGCGGGAGGTGTGGAGGACACACGACGTGACGTGACCGCCACCCAGGTCCTCCAGCTCCACCCTGTCCACCGGCGTCAGCCGGATGTGGAGCTTGGTGTCGTCCGCCTCCACCGTTTCCAGAGCGGCAGCCATGGCGGAGGGGATCCCGCCGTCCTGGAGCTGGCGTGACATCTGGGAGGCGGAGTCGCCGTCGTCGAACACGAGGGTGGCATCGAATTCCGTGCGCCGCTCCACGTCGGTCAGCGAGGCCGACAGATCGGAGCGCTCCACCAGCCACTGGACGGCATCGTCCACCTCCCAGCCACAGATGGGAGTGGCGACCGGGCAGCGGGTGTGGAACCTGCAGCCCTCGGGGGGATTGGCCGGGTCGGGGACGGTGCCCTCCAGGCCCTCTATGTGCTCGTCGGGGTCGGCGTTGATGTCGGGATTGGCCGCCAGCAGCGCCTCAGTGTAGGGGTGGAGGGGGTTCTCGAACAGCTCCTGGGCCGTGCCCTGCTCCACCACCTCTCCCAGGTACATGACCGCGATGCGGTCGGCCATGAGCCGGACGACACCCAGGTCGTGGCTGATGAAGAGGTAGGTGAGGCCCCACTCCCGCTGCAGCTCGTGGAGGAGGTTGAGGATCTGAGCCTGGACGGACACGTCCAGGGCGCTGGTGGGCTCGTCCAGGACGATGAACTCCGGGTCCAGGGCGAGGGCCCGGGCGATGGAGATCCGCTGCCGCTGGCCGCCGGAGAACTGGTGGGGGTAGCGGTACAGGTGCTGGCGGCCCAGGCCCACGCTCTCCAGCAGCGAGACGACCTTCTCGGTCAGCTCGTGGCCGGAGGCCTCCTCGTAGACGCGCAGGGGACGGGCGACGATGTCCTTGATGAGCTGGCGCGGGTTGAGGGAGCTGAAGGCGTCCTGGAACACGACCTGGCAGTTGCGCCGGTAGACCCGCCGCGCCTTGCTGTTCATGCGGTCGATCCGGTGGTCGCCGTCCAGACGGGAGAGGAAGGCCCTCTGGTGGTCATTTCGCTGGGCTTCGGGGGTGGCCAGGACCCGATCGAGCTCGGTGCGGTCCTCCTCCGAGAGCCGGAAGTAGATGCCCCCCTCGGTGGGGGTGAGGAGCCCGCTGATGCAGCGTCCCAGCGTCGTCTTCCCGCAACCGCTCTCGCCCACGAGCCCCAGCGTCTCGCCCCGTCGGATCTCGAACGAGACGCCGTCCACCGCCCGCACATGGCCCACCAGCCGCTGCAGGGCGCCCTGCTTGATGGGGAAGTGCTTCTTCACCTCCCGCAGGGTCATGACGGGTAGCCCCTGGCGGGCGTCCCGTTCGCCGGCCCTGTCCACCGAAACACTGGTCATCGGGTTCTCCTGTCGAAACTCGGCATGTCCTCCGGCCTCACTCCCAGGCGGGTGCCATCGTCGTGAGCCAGGCATGCGACCCTGTGTCCCTCCGGCCCGGCCAGGAGCAACTCGGGATCCAGGGAGCCGCACAGGTCCACGGCATGGGGGCAGCGGGTGTGGAACCGGCATGAGGGGGGCGGGTCCACCAATTCGGGAACCGTGCCTTCGATGGCCGCCAGCTCACCCCGCTTGTGGGCGGCGGAGGGGACGGCTGCCATCAGCCCGCGCGTATAGGGATGGAGCGGCTCGTGGAATATCTCCTCGGTCCTCCCGGTCTCGGCGATCCGGCCGGCGTACATCACCGCCACCCGGTCGCTGATCTGGCGCACGAGGGATAGGTCGTGGCTGATGTAGAGGACGGCAGCCTCGTGACGCTCCTGCAGCTCCCGGATGAGATCGAGTATCCGGGCCTGGATCGTGACGTCGAGAGCTGTGGTGGGCTCGTCGGCGATGAGCAGGTCCGGGTTGCAGGCCAGGGCCTGGGCGATCATCACGCGCTGCTTCATCCCACCCGACAACTCGTGGGGGTAGCTGTCCATGATCTTGCGGGGATTGGGAATCTGGGTCTCGGCCAGAGCCGCACCCACGAAGTCGTCCACCCGTTTGCGGAGACTGGCATGCTCGGACCGGAGGGGAGGCAGCTTGAGGAGCAGGCGCTCCGTTGCCCGTGTCTGCTGGCGGGCCGCCCGGCGGATCAACAGGGATGCCTCCCCGTCCATGCCCTCCAGCAGCTCCTCCGAGCGGTGCTGGTAGAACACCTCCGCCACCTGCTCGCGGATCGAGAGGGCCGGGTTGAGTGCCTTGCCCGGATCCTGGAAGATCATGGCGATGCGGTCACCCCGGATCCTCAGGAGCTCCCGGTTGGGGACCGTGAGGAGGTCGATGGGGTCGGCTCCCGTGTCGCGTGCCTCCCGCGACCAGAACCGGATCCTGCCTCCCGCATACACGCCGGGGGGACTCTGCACCAGCCGCAGGAAGGAGCGGGCGGTGACGCTCTTGCCGGAGCCCGTCTCGCCCACCAACCCCAGGATCTCCTTGTCCCGGATGTCGAACGAGACTCCGTCCACGGCATGGACGCGACCTGCTTTCGTCTCGAAATGCACTCGGAGGTCCTCCACCGACGCCACGAGCGGCGGGGCGGACGTATCGGGCTGCCGGGCGGCGGTGGCGGTCGTCGTCACCGCGTCCTCGGGATGGGTCGGTCCGTCACCTTCGGTGGTCCCTTCGCCGTGGATCATCGGCTCTCGGTCCGGGGATCGAGCACGTCGCGCATCCCGTCGCCCACCAGGTTGAAGGCGAGCGCCCACAGGAAGACCATCAGGCCGGGGAAGGTCGACGCCCACCACTTCCCGGCTGATATGCCGGCCTGACCGTCGCTCACCAGCACACCCCACTCGGCCAGACCGGCCTCGGCCAGGCCGATGAAGCTGAGGGTGGCGGCGGTGAGGACGATGCCCCCCATGTCCAGGGTGGCCTGCACCATCACCGGGGTGACGGAGTTGGGGAGGATGTCCTTGCGGTAGATGCTGAACTTGGAGTCGCCGGTCACCCGGGCGGCGTCCACGTACTCGTTCTGCTTCACATGGATGATCTGGCCGCGGATGATCCGGGCGTACTTCACCCAGAACACCACCGAGAGGGCGAAGATGATGTTCCCGAACGACGGCCCCAGCACGGCGGCTATGGCCAGGGCGAAGATCAGCTCGGGGATGGCCAGGAGGATGTCCACCGCTCGCATCAGGATCTCGTCCACCTTCCCCCCGATGAACCCGGCGATGCTCCCCACGATGGTTCCCACCGTGACGGTGATCCCCACCACGATGAGCGACAGCCGCAGTGAGGTGCGGGCCCCCCACAGGACGCCGTAGAAGACGTCGCCGCCGGTGGCGGTGGTCCCCAGCAGGTGGCCCTCGGTTCCGGGAGGGGCGTCCCGGGTGCCCCAGTCGCGGGGCATCTGATAGGGATCCGGGGTGTTGGGCTCGGTCAGGACCGGGGCAAGGGCCGCCAGGCTCAGCAGGGCGACGATGATGACCAGGCCCGCCAGGGTGGTGGGGTTCTTCAGTACCCGCTTGGTGACCTCGGCCAGGCGCCGGAGGCGGACGATCCAGGGTCCTTCCACACGGACGGCGGTCGGTTCGGGTGTGGTGATATCGACCATGTCAGGCTCCCAGCACGACTCGACGGTCCAGGTACGCGTACATGATGTCCACGATCAGGTTGACGGACAGGAAGAGGACGCTGGTGAACAGGACGTAGGCCATGATCGTGGCCTGGTCTCCCCGCAGCACGGCGTCGGCCATCCACCGGCCCAGCCCCGGCCAGCGGAAGATGATCTCGATGACCACCGTGCCCTGCAGGAGGAACCCGAATCCCAGACCGATCACGGTGACGGTGGGGATGAGGGCGTTGCGGCGGGCGTGCCGCCGGAGGACCAGTCGCTCGGGAAGTCCCTTGGCCCGGGCGGCGTCCACGTAGTCCTCGCCCAGCTCCTCCACCAGCGAGGAGCGCATCATGCGGGCGATGATGGCGGTGGCGGCGAAGCCCAGGGCGGTGGCAGGCAGGATCAGGTGGTGTATGGCATCCAGGAAAGCCCGGAAATTGCCCGAGATGAGGGCGTCGATGGTGTAGAGGCCTGTGGGGTGGGAGATCGCGCCGAAGAGCTCGGCCGTCGATCGGCCCGTGCCGAACCATCCCAGGTTCACCCAGAAGAGGATCAGCAGCAGGATGGCGAACCAGAATATGGGCATGCTGGCGCCGCTGATGGAGAGGATCCGGGTGAAGTGGTCCGGCCATCGGTCCCGGCGCGATCCACCGAAGGTCCCCAGGCCGATGCCCATGACGATTGCCACGATGGCCGAGAAGAACGCCAATTCCACGGTGGCCGGTATGCGACTCCCCAACGCCTCGGTGACCGGCTGGGCGGAGACTCCCGACCATCCCATGTCGCCCGAGAGAACGCCCCTGGCCCAGGCCACATACTGCACGGGCAGGGGGTCGTTGAGGCCGTAGCGCTCCTCCAGCGCCGCCACCTCGTCCGGTGTCATCTCGTGCTCGAGGTAGATCCCCACCGGGTTCCCTCCCACCCGGGAGAGGGTGAAGACGATGAGCGACGTCCCCACGATGATGAGGGGGAAGATCATCAGTCGCCGGAGCAGGTATTCCCTTATCTGCATGCAGGCCTCTTGCTCACAAAGCTACCGGAGTGGGCGGGATAGTCCCGCCCACTCCGGTCGGTCGTCGGTCAGTTACTTGTCCAGGTACTGGAACTTCAGGCCCGGTCGTGGCCACAGCGGGTTCATGTCGAAGTTCTGCACCCAGCTGCGATGCGCCATCAGCGCCCGCTCGTTCCCGTGCAGGAGCCACACCGGATCGTCATACAGGATCTGGGCGAGTTCCTGGTAGATCTCGGCCCGGCGCTCCTGGTCCAGCTCCACCGCCGCCTCGTCCACCAGTTCGGCGATGCGATCAGGGTCGTCGTAGGCGTTGCGGTATCCATGGACCTCACCCCAGTCCCCATCCGGATGGATGTACGCCTGGAACAAGGCGGCCGGATCGGCGAACGGGTCGGCGTTCTTGATCCATGCCGCATACGGGAACGGATCCTCGGCATGGGCCGAGTCGAACTGGGCCTCCACCACCCCCAGCACCCGGATGTTGAAGTTCGGGTTGAGGGCCGCCATGGAGTCGGCCAGCACCAGGCCGGCGATCTCGAAGATGCCGCCTTCCTCGGCCAGCACCGTCATGGTGAATCCCTCGTCCCAGTACCCGGCCTCGCGGAAGGCCTCCTCGGCCGCCGCCAGGTCCTGCTCGTAGGTGGGCAGTGACTCGTCGTACCCCAGCATTCCCTGCGGCAGGTAGTGAGGTACCGGCCCACCCAGGCCCGCCATGGCCCCTTCGATGAAGGCCTGGTAGTCGAAGGCCAGGTTGAAGCCACGTCGCACGTTGACGTCGTGGAAGAAGTCGAGCGGGATCGTGTCCTCCGGCGGGAGCGTGTCCTCGGGGATGTTCATGTTCATCCCCATGTGGACGGGCTCCAGGAGGAAGTCGCCCGAGTAGATCTCCACTCCCTCGGCCCCTTCCAGGTCTCCGATGAAGGTGGGATCGGTCTCGATCGAGTCGTAGTCACCGGCCTGCAGGCCCAGGGCCCGCACGTCGGTGTCGGCCACCTGGTCGATCCGCACGTCCAGGGTGGCGGGCTCGCCCCAGTAGTCCTCGTACACCTCGAGCTGGAGGTTCTCGCCCCGGTTCCAGACCACGAACTCATAGGGGCCGGTCCCCACCATGTTGGAGGTCATGAACTCGTTGGGCTGGCCTGCCTCGACGCCACCGTTCTCCTCCACGGCCTGCTGGCTGACGATGGACGCCACCGCCGATGTCACCACCGAGTTGAGGAAGGCGGCGTTGCGCTCGTTGAGGGTCACTATGAAGTCGTTGCCGTCCACCTCGGTGGAGGCGATCTGGTCGCCCAGGAAGCTGGCGTTGCCCTCCGGGAGGTCCATCTCCAGGGCCCGATCCCACGAGAACTTGACCACGTCGGCGGTCAGCTCGCTCCCGTCGTGGAAGGTCACTCCCTCCCGGATGGGGAAGGTGTAGGTGAGCCCGTCTTCGGAGATGAGCCCGTTCTCCACCGTCGGCACCTCGCTGGAGAGCCCGGGGATCAGGTTGGGCCCGCCCGGCTCGATCTCCACCAGCCGTTCGTACACCTGGAGGATCACCGACTCCCCCGCCTCGCCTGCTGCGGCCTGGGCGGGGTCGAGGCTGAGCGGCTCGTCATCCGCGGCGTGCACGTACAGGCCCGGATTGACCACCTCCTCACCATCGTCGGGTGCCTCGGTGTCGTCCGGTGCTTCGGTGTCGTCCGGTGCTTCGGTGTCGTCGGGTGCTTCGGTGTCGTCCGGGGCCTCCGTTTCGGTGGGCGCCTCCGTGTCGGTGGGCGCCTCCGTGTCGTCGGTGGTGGTCTCGCCCGTGCAGGCGGCCGCCACCATGGCCAGGACTGCAATCAGGGCCCAGAGTCTCCAGAGCCCGTTGCTGCGTTCCCTTCGCATGTATCCTCCTCGTCCTCCTCGTCCTAGTTCAGCAATCGATTGCTGAACTGATGCTGCACGTTATAGGATCGATACGCAGGGCGCAAGAAGTTCGGTTCCCCGATGTCCTCTCATCCGATCCGCCCCATCCCGCCCGGATAGGAATGCAGCGATTCCCACCCCCGTGCGGTGACCACCCCCAGCTCTCCGGTCTGGACTCCGGCCCGCTCGTCGGGGGTGATCACATTGGGCTGGACGACCAGTGCCATCCCCTCCTCCAGGGGAAGGTCGGGAACCGGGCGATGTGCCCGGCTGGCCGAGCCCAGCACCGGGGGCAGGTATCCGCCGCCGTAGCCGTGCACCAGGTCGTCGTAGATGGTGAAGCCGCTCTCCTCGATCACGCCGGCCGCCTCCACCAGCTCCCGGGGATGGGCTCCGGGGTGGATGGCGGCGGTGATGGCTGCATACGCCGCCTGTGCCGTGTCGTGGAGGCGGATGAATAGGTCGGGCGGGTCGGCCGCCACCGTGAAGGTGCGGAGCACCTGGCCGGCGTATCCCCAGTAGTTGGCGCTGATCTCACAGAAGAGGACATCGCCCGGGCGGATGCGGCGGTCGGAGGGGAACTGGGCCGGAACGCACATCGAGGGGTCGTCCATGGACGTGACGGCGAAGTAGTGGATGTGGTTGGTGGCGCCCTCGGCCAGGTACGCCCCCTCGGCCAGGGCGGCCAGGGCCCGCTCCTCCATGCCCACCTCCGTCCCTTCGGCGACCGCGGCGACCGCCGCGTCGGAGAGACGGGCCGCCCTTCGCAGCCGGTCCACCTCCTCGGCCGACTTCACGAGCCGTAGTGTGGTGTACTCCCCGTCCAGGGCGACGAGATCGGCCACTCTCTCCGACAGCTGCCGGTGCTGGGAGTGCCGCAGCGGGCCCACCACCCCCACCCTGTTGGCCTCGGCCCGCTCGCCCATCAACCCGCCCAGCGTCTCGATGGTGGACGGCCCGCCCCAGCGGACGTCGGCGCCGGAAGCGATCCGGCGGGCGTTGGGGAGATGGTTGTAGTGCTGCACCAACAGGACGTCCTCCCGGCCGGGGGTGACGAACAGGGCGGCCTCCTGGGTGACCGGCCACTCCGACAGCCATTGGACGGCGCTCCCCACCCTCCCCGCCCCGTAGGCCACGAGATGGTCGACCCCGGCCCGCTCCATCATCGCCTCCACCGCCCGGCGGCGCCGTCCCATCTCCTCTGCCGAGAAGCGGGGATAGCCGTTCTCTGCCCGGTCGTGGTCTTCGGATGGGGTCACAGCATTCTCCCGGCTCGGCTTGCACGATCGATCGTGCAAACATAGCTCCCGCCCATGAACGCCATCCGCTTCGCCCGTGTCCGCTGAGGGGTCTGTGACCCGGCCCGGACTGCCGGCGTTGGCCCTGGTGGGGGTTCTGGCTGGGTTGTTCTCGGGCATTCTGGGTGTGGGAGGGGGGATCGTGATGGTGCCTCTCATGGTGGGGGTGCTGGGATTCGATCAGCACCGGGCCCATGCCACGTCCTTGGCGGCGATCGTGCTCATCGCGGTGTCGGGGGCGCTGCGCTTCGGTGTGGCCGGGGAGCTGGAATGGGCGGTGGGTCTGGCCCTGGGGTTCGGCGGGGTGGTGGGTTCGACCCTGGGGGCGCATCTGATGCATCGGCTGTCGCCCACGGCACTGCGGGTGGTGTTCGGGGTGATCATGATCCTGGCCGGGGCGCGGATGGTGATGGGGTCGGATCCGGGCCTGGGGGAGCAGCCGGCGGCGTTGCCGGGGGCGTTGATCGGCGTGGGGATCGGTCTGGTGGCGGGCATCGCCTCGGGGGTGGCGGGCATCGGAGGGGGTGTGATCATGGTGCCGGCCATGGTGTTCCTGCTGGGCCTCCCCCAGCATGCGGCGGAGGGGACTTCGCTTCTGGCCATCCTCTTCACCGCCCTGGCGGGGACGCGGGTGAACCTGCGTCACGACCGGGTGGAGCTGCGGGAGGCGGTGATCATCGGGGCGGCCGGGGTACTGTTCGCCCAGGCCGGGGCGTCGCTGGCGCTGGCTATGTCGGGGCGGCTCCTGTCTCAGGTGTTCGGCGTGTTCGTCGCCCTGGTGGGGATCCGGATGGTGGTCTCCGTGTACCGGACGCAGCGGCGAGCGAGGACGGGAGGTGACCCCCGATGAAATTGGTGACGTATCTGGAGGGCGACGAAGGGCGGTTGGGGTTGGTGGAGGGCGACTCGGTCGTGGACCTCACCGCCCTGGATGCCGGACCGGACGACATGGTCGACCTGATCGCCTCCGGTTCCCGGGCTCTGTCCCGGCTGGCCGCCCGGGCCGGGGAGGCTCATCGGCTGCCGCGTGAGGGCGTGAAGCTGGATGCCCCCCTGCGGCCCCGGAAGAACGTGTTCGCGGTGGGGCGCAACTACCTCGAGCACGTCCGGGAGGTTCCCGGGGAGGACGCCGCCACCCGTCCCCCACCATCCCATCCCATCCTCTTCACCAAGCCTCCCACCTCCGTGATCGGTCCCGGAGTGGCCATCGACACCTCCCACGACCCCACCGGCACCACCGACTACGAGGGCGAGCTGGGCGTGGTCATCGGCCCGGCCGCCAAGCGGGTGGCCCCCTCGGAGGCGTTTGCCCACGTATTCGGCTACACCGTCGTCAACGACGTGACCGCCCGGGCCCTGCAACGCCGCCACGGCCAGTGGCTCATAGGGAAGGGGCCCGACACATACTGCCCCATGGGTCCCTGGATCGTCACCGCCGACGAGATCCCGGACGTGTCGTCGCTCGCGATCCGGACCACCGTGAACGGGGAGTTGCGCCAGTCGGGCACCCTGGCCGACCTGATCTTCGACATCCCCACCCTCATCTCCACCATCTCGTCGGTCATCACGCTGGAACCGGGAGACGTGATCGCCACCGGGACCCCTTCGGGTGTCGGGGCGGGCTTCGACCCGCCCCGGTTCCTCCAGCCGGGGGACACGGTGGAGGTGACGGTGGAGGGTATCGGGACGCTGAGCAACCCGGTGATCTGATATGGACGTCTTCCGCCTCCAGGAGGAACAGGAGTTCCTGGCAGACCACCACGTGGAGAAGATCCTGGGCACCTACGCCGACGGTGACGTGACCGTGGCCTGCTGGGAGCCGGGACAGGTGAGCCCCGATCACGCCCACCCGGAGGCCATCGAGATCTACTTCTGCTTCCAGGGGGGAGGGTGGATGGCGACCGACGATGGTTCGGTCGAGGTCAGCCCGGGTGCGTTCGTCGTCCACCCCGCCGGGGAGTTCCATCAGTACACCAACGGCCCCGAGCGCTCCCTGCTGTTCCGGGTGCGGTACGGGCCGGACACCCGCATGGTGGAGCGCTGATGGCGGCGAACATGCTCCCCTACTCCCGGGCCGAGGCCAAGGAGTGGGCGCGGGCGACATTCCGGGGCGCCTGCAACGTCATCATCCCCTCCTACACCTCCGACCTCCGCTCCCTCAACGAGGCCGCCATCCGCCACGATGTCCGTCGCAACATCGAGCTGGGCTTCTGGGGCGCCCTCCTCGTCTCCGAGGCCGGCACCACCCGCCAGGAGATGCAGCGCTTCGCCGAGATCGCCGTGGACGAAGCAGGTGGCAACCATCATTTCCTGCTCCAGGGCGTGTTCGACACGGCCGCGGAGATCATCGCCGCCGCCAGGGGCGCCGCCGCCATCGGGGTCGACGCCATGCTTCTGGGCCACCCCAACAGCTTCTACCCCACGTCGGTGGCCGAGCTGGAGGAATACACCGCCCACATCTGCTCCTCGACGGACCTGGCCGTGGTCCTGTTCGTCGTGGAGCACTCCAACCTTCGGCGACTGGATGTGCGCGGGTTCCCGATCGGGGCCCTGGAGCGCATGGCGGAGCTGGAGACGGTGGTGGCCGTCAAGTACGAGGTGGGGCGGCACCAGCCCGCCGGCACCTACGAGGTCTTCCGGCGGCTGGGCGAGGCAGCCGTCCTCGTCTCCGACCCGATGGAGTTCCACGCCCCCATGTGGGTGGAGACATTCGGGATGCAGTGGATCGGCACCTCCAACTACGAGTACTTCGGCGGCTATGTCCCCCAGCTGATGCGGCTGCTCCGGGACGGTGACTTCGGGGAGGCCATGGAGCGCTACTGGTCGATCCAGCCGGCCCGCAGGGCCCGGGCGGCCACCATGCAGACGGGAGGCGCCAACTTCGTCCATCGCTATCTCTGGAAGTTCCAGGCCTGGCTCAACGGCTACAACGGCGGTCCCCTGCGCCAGCCGGCCATGAAGCTGTCCGATCAGCTCATGCGCACTTCCGTCGACGGCCTCCGGCAGGCGGGCATCGCCCCGGGCGACGAGCCTTTCGAGCTGTTCTTCGAGGGCAGGAACCCCGCCTGATGATCCGGATCCTGGACGGCGAGGCGGTCCGTTCGCTGGTGGAGCCGGCCGGGGTGCTGGCCGCCATGCGGGAGCTGTTCCGGTTGTCGGCCGATCCCGACGAGGTGGGTTACGGCCGTCTCGAGATCCCCTACCCCCGAGGGTGGATCCGGCTCCTCCCCGCCTACATCCGCCCGCTGGGGGTGTTCGGCTTCAAGACCCTGCACCGTGCCTCGCCGGGAATGCGCTACGCCATCTACGTCCACGACCTGGAGACGGGGGCCCCGGCGGGAATCGTCGACGGTCTGGAGGTGACCAACCTCCGCACCGGGGCGGTGACGGCGGTAGGCAGCGACCATCTCGCCCCCGCCGTGGTGGAGAGCGCCGCCATCGTCGGAACGGGAGCAGTGGGCGCCGGCCAGGTGGTGGCCCTGGACCTGGTCCGGCCGGCAGGGGAGCTGCGCGTGTACGCCCGGGCCCCGGAGAAGCGCCGCGGGTTCATCCAGCGGATGGAGGGATCCCTCTCCTGCAGTCTGGTGGAGGCGGAGTCACTGGAAGAGGCGATCGAAGGCACCCAGATGGTGACCCTGGCCACCAGCAGCCGGGAACCGATCCTGGGCGCCGGCCATCTCCGGGCCGGGATGCACGTCAACTCTGTGGGCCCCGCCAGTCTCTCGCGACAGGAGATCGATCCCGAAGCGTTCGGGGAGTTCGACCGGGTCGTGTGCGATTCGGTGGAGCTGGTCTTCCGGGAGGCGGGTGACGCCGCCCGGGCCTTCGATGCCGGCGGCTTCGACCTGGAGGGAGCCGACGACCTGTCCGCCCTCGTGACGGGTGCCCGGCCCGGCCGAGTGTCGGCCGGCGAGCTGACGATGTTCAAGTCGGTCGGCAACGGCCTCCAGGACCTGGTCGTGGCGCGGTGGCTGCTGGATGAGGCAGCCCGGACCGGGGTGGGCGAGACGGTGGGTGACTTCATGTCGGTCAAGGTCCCCCAGACCGGCTGATCGGCCCGCAATCGTTTTCGGGGGCGGTCTCGACCGGTTAGCGTGGAACGTTCGAGCGAGGAGGTACCCATTGGCACGTTTCGCCATCAAGACGGCCACCCACCACATCACCTGGGAGAAGATGCTGGAGCTGTGGAGGGCCGCCGACCAGGTAGAGACCTTCGAGTCGGCCTGGAACTTCGACCATTTCTATCCCATCCGGGGCGACACGGACGGTCCCTGCCTGGAGGCGTGGGTGACGCTGTCGGCCCTGGCCCAGGCCACCGACCGGATCCGGGTGGGCACGATGGTGAACGGAATGCACTTCCGCCATCCCGCCGTGACCGCGTCCATGGCCTCCTCCCTCGACATCGTCTCGGGGGGACGCCTGGAGCTGGGTCTGGGAGCGGGCTGGTATGAGCTGGAGGTGGAGGCCTACGGCATGGAACTGGGCACGGTGGGAGAGAAGATGACCCGCTTCGAGGAAGGCACCGAGGTGATCCATCGCCTCCTCACCCAGGAGCACACCGATTTCGACGGCGAGTTCTACCACCTCACTCACGCCCGCAACGAGCCCAAGCCCCTCCAGAGTCCCCGCCCACCCATCGTCATCGGCGGCCGGGGCGAGAAGCGGACGCTGCGGCTCGTCGCCCGCTACGCCTCCATGTGGGACGCCCTCTTCGTCGAGGACCAGAAGGAGGAATGGAAACGCCTCCGTGACGTCCTGTTCGACCATTGCCGGGACGTGGGCCGGGATCCGGCGGAGATCTCCTGCTCCAGCCACCTGGCCGTCGGCCAGGAGCCGGATCCCCCCGAGGTCGCCGCCCGGGCGGCAGCCATGTTCGAGGAGGGAGTCGACGTCCTGATCCTGGGCCTCAACCCGGCCCACGACGCCGGGACGGTGGAGAGACTGGGAGCGGCCCTGGCCGACGTGCGTTGAACACCGGCGCCCTGTGGGCTCTGGTGGCGGCGATCACGTTCGCCTTCCTCCAGGCCTCCAACCGGAAGACCAATCAGCTGGTGGACGCCTACCGCACCTCCTTCGGGTTGCTGGTGGCCGTCGAGATCATCCTCTTGGCCCGGGCCCTCGTGACCGGCGAGCTGGGCCTTCTGCTGGCCGCGCCAGCGTCGGCGGTGGCCCTGTTCGGAGTCGCAACCTTCTTCCACTTCATCGGGGGATGGACGCTGCTGGCGCTCAGCCAGCAGCGCATCGGCGTGGCACGTACCGGGGCACTGGTCGCCTCCGCACCCCTGTTCGGCACCCTGTTGGCGGCCATCTTCTTGGACGAACCGCTGACGGTCGCCATCGTCACCGGGGTCCTCTTGGCGGTGGTGGGGCTGGTGCTCATCTCCCTGAGCGGCAAGGTCTCCGACGTCTCGGTGTGGCGCCAGCCCTGGCTGGGGCTGACCGTGGCGCTCATCTGGGGCATCACCCCCATCCTCCTCCGGGCCGGCTTCGAGCGCTTCGACCACCCGGTGGCGGGGCTTACCATCGGGATGGGTGTCAGCATCCCTCTCTATGCCCTCCTCCTCACCCTCTGGGGGGCGTGGCGGAACGGACCGGTTCCCGCCCGGGCCCTCCGGTGGAGGATGGCGGGCGGGGTCTTCGGGGCGATCGCCGTCTCGGCGCAGTGGATCTCGTTCGATCTGACCACGATCGCCATCTCCATAACGGTTCAGCAGCTGTCGGTCCTGTTCGTGATCGCCCTCGTGCCGCTCAGGTTCAAACAGCCCTTCGAGCGGATGAACCGCCTGTTCTTCACCGGAGCCGTGGCCGTGCTGGCCGGTTCCATCACCGTGGTGCTGGCCTGAGCCTGCTCAATCCGGGGGGATCACCGGGAGGAGGAGGGAGCCGGTGCTCGCTTCGCCCAGGTGGACGGTGGTGACGCCCCCGAAGACGTCGGGGGGGCGGTCCCGGGGGTCGTCGTGGACGAAGGGCCCGCAGCCCGTGAACCGGTTCTTGAAGGTGGAGATGTCCACGCCCGTCTGGTCGTCGCCGGTGTATTCGTAGTCCTTGCCCCGGACCCCCAGCACCAGCCGGTGCCCGGGCGGGATGACGATGCTGGTGGGCCAGATCTCGATGTGGAGGTCGTAGCCCTCACC
>JBKHJQ010000186.1:0-5551 GCA_046538055.1 Actinomycetota bacterium | reverse complement strand
GCGTCGAACTCGGCTCCCGCCACATCCACCAGGTCCGGATGAGCCACCCAGGTGCCGTCGAATCCCTGCCCGGCTTCCCGGCGCTTGTCCTCGGCCACCTTCTCCAGGGCGGATTCGGTCACCTCCGGACGCCGGCGATTGGGTATGAACGCCGCCATCCCCCCGATGGCATGGGCTCCCCGCCGGTGGCAGGTCTCCACCAGCAGGTCCGTATAGGCCCGCATGAACGGGGTGGTCATCGTGACCTGGGCCCGGTCCGGCAGGACCTTGTCCCGGCGGTTTCGGAGCTTCTTGATCACCGAGAAGATGTAGTCCCAGCGACCGGCGTTGAGCCCGGTGGAATGGGAGCGCAAGGCAAAGAGGATCTCGTCCATCTCGAAAGCGGCGGTGATGGTCTCTATGAGGACCGTGGCCTTGATGGTTCCCACGGGAATGTCGAGCCGCTCCTGGGCATAGGTGAAGACGTCATTCCACAGCCGAGCCTCCGCCGCGCTCTCCAGCTTGGGGAGGTAGAAGTAGGGGCCGGACCCGGCCTCGATCGCCTCCCGTCCGCCCCAGAACAGGTAGAGCCCGAAATCGACCAGGGAGGCGGAGGCGGCACGCCCTCCGAAGCGGAGATGCTTCTCGGGGAGGTGCCATCCCCGGGGCCTGACCACCAGGGTCGCCGGGTTCTCGACCAGCTCGTATGCCTTGTCCTCGGTCTCGAGGCGGAGGGTGCGCCGGTGGGCCTCCACCAGGTTCCATTGGCCCTCCAGCAGGTTCGACCAGGTGGGGGTGGTGGCGTCCTCGAAATCGGCCATGAACACCCTGGCTCCCGAGTTGAGGGCGTTGATCATCATCTTGCGGTCGGTGGGCCCGGTGATCTCGACCCGGCGGTCGGTCAGGTCGGCCGGGATGCCGCCCACCTGCCAGACCTCGTCCCGGATGGCCTTCGTCTCGGCTGGGAACCCGGGCAGCAGCCCGACGTCGAACTCCTCCTGGCGACGCCTACGACGGTCGAGGAGGGTGAGACGCCTCTCGTCGAAGACGTGGTGCAGGTCCTCCAGGAACGAGAGGGCCTGGGGGGTGAGCAGATGGGATGTGGCTGGATCGACATCATGGGTCATGAGAAGCCTCCGTTAAGTGTTGAGCATCTTATGCATCATTCGGGCATCCGGTGGCCGTCTGGCTTCGAATTATGCCGATAGTTAACATAGGGCCATGCTGGACCTGGATCCGCTCACCTTCGGACGGCGCTTGCGACACCACCGTAGGGGGGCGGGACTCACCTTGAAGGAACTGGGAGCGCGGGTGGGACGCCCCGCTCCCTATCTCTCCATGCTGGAGAATGGACGGCGAACGCCCGCCCCCGACCACATCCCCGAGCTGGCGGCGGCTCTGGGAGTCGATCCGGCTCAGCTCGTGGATCCGGAGGCGCCCTCGGGGCGGGCCGCCCTGGAGATCGAGTTGGAGCGGCTGCAGGCTCGCTTCTCCCATCTGGACCTTCCCTACATCCGCCCCTCACCCGCCCTGAGCGATGACATCCTGGAACACCTGGTGGGTCTCTACCGGGTGGTCGGCCCAGGACCGGGCGAGACCGATGGCGAGCTGCGGGCCGCCAATGCCGCCACGGGGAGGTGGCTACGGGAACAGGACGGCTACCTGCCGGATGTGGAGGCGGTGGCGGGCGGGATCCTGAAGGCCGTAGGCCACGGAGGGCAGGGCCCGGTCTCCTCCCGAACGCTGCTCGATATCGCCTCCCACCTCGGCTACGACATCCAGGCGGTGGAGGACATGGTGCCGGGGGCCAGATCGATCACGGATCGGCGCACCGGCCGGATCTACATCGCCCAACGCAACGAGCTGCGCACCCGCCAGGCCCGCAAGGCGATCCTCCAGACCCTGGCGGGCGACCTCCTGGGCCACCGGGACCCCCCGAGCAGTCGCGAGTTCCTCCGACAGAGGGTGGAGACGGCCTACCTGGCGGCGGCGGTCCTGGTCCCCCAGACGTCTGTCGTGGCCCGGCTGCGTGCCGCCCGGGAGCGACGCGACCTCACGATCGAGGACATCAAGGAGATGTTTTACGTCAGCTACGAGATGGCTGCCTGGAGGTTCGTCAACCTGGCGACCCACCATCTGGGCATCCGCAGCCATCTCGTCGTGACGCGATCGGACGGGCTGGTGGTGAAAGGCTATGGCAACGACGACGTCCCGTTCGTCACCGACTCCGAAGGCGGGGTGGAGGCACAGCAGGTTTGTCGCCGCTGGGGGGCGGCGGCGGTGTTCGACTCCGAAGACAAGTTCGATGTCCATGCCCAGTACACCGACACCCCTGCAGGCATGTACCTGTGCGTTACCCATCTGGAGCCGGACCGCCCCTATGCCATCACGGTGGGGGTCCCGGCCCGCTCCGCCCGCTGGTTCCGGGAGAGGGGCACCCCCCGGCGGGCGGAATCCCGATGCCCCGATCCCGCCTGCTGCCGGCTCCCCTCCCCCGCTCAGCTCCGGCGCCGGGAAGGTCAGGTAGAGGTCTCGGTCCGGTCACAGGATCGGTTGCTGGGCCGGCTGGCCCCTGACCCCTATCCGTCGCAGCGGGACCGGCGCGTGTACGACCTGGTCGAGCGCCACGAGTAGTCGCCGGGAACCGCCCGATCGCCCAGGGGTGCCGACATCCTCTTCACTCCGCCAGGAAGAGTCCCGGCTCGGCCAGGTTCTCCAGGAGCATCGCCATGAAGCGGCGCCCCGTCCCGCCGTCGATGATGCGATGGTCGTAGGAGAGCGAAAGGGGCATGACCGGGGCCACCTCCACCCGGCCGTTCCTGGCCACGGGCCTCTCGGCCGCCCGTCCCACCGAGAGGATGGCCATGGTTCCGGGCGGGACTATGGGCGTTCCGAAGCCTCCCCCCAGGGCGCCGATGTTGGAGACGGTGAAGGTCTGCCCGGTCAGCTCGTCGGCTCCGAGCCTGCGATCTCTCGCACCCTCGCCGAGGCGACGAACCTCCTCTGCCAGGCCCATGAGCGACCGACGGTCGGCGTTGCGGACGACCGCCACCATCAGGCCGTCGGGGGTGTCCACCGCCACGCCTATGTCGTGGCGTCCGTGGATGACGAGTCGGTCTTCGTCCAGGGTGGCGTTGAACTCGGGGTACGCCGCCAGCACAGGCGTCACGGCCTTGATGATCAGCGCCTCCATCGGAATGGACCGGTCGTGGCGATGGGCCAGTGCCGAACGGGTAGCGAGCAGCCGGGTGGCGTCCACCTCGTCGAAGGTGGTGACATGGGGGATGGTCGTCCATGAGCGGACCATGTTGTCGGCAATGGTGCGGCGCAGCTTGGAGAGGGGGCGGGATTCCGATTCGGGGCGGCTGCCGGCCGGAACCGTGTGCGCTGGAGGCGCTGGCTGGGGAGGCACTGCGGCTGGCCGAGGAGCGGGCGCCTCCTTGCCCTGGGCCGCCTCCATCACGTCCTCGCGGGTGACGCGACCCCCCGGGCCCGTGCCTGTGACGCCGTCCAGGGAGACTCCCAGCTCCCGGGCGAGCTTGCGAACCAGCGGTAGAGCCTCCACCCGGGGCGAATCGGTAGCCGGGAGCGGCTCACGGGAGGGGAGCTCCTCGGCCCCGGCCGGGAGGGTGCCGACGATGGGCGCCACCTCCTCTTCCTCTTCCTCTTCCTGTTCCTGTTCCTCCACTTCTTCTTCGGGTCCCTCTTCCTCTCGCTCCTCCTCGGCCGGTCGGGAGGAACCCCGCTCGTCCGGAGAGTCGGGCGGCTGCCCCTCCCCCGCCGGGCCGGTGGGGGACGCCTCCCCCGCGGTGTCGCCGTCGGGGGACCAGCCTTCGCCTTCCTCTCCTATGACCACCAGGATGTCACCCACCTCGATGATCTCCCCCTCGGCAGCCCCGTGGTGGAGGACCACCCCCCCGTAGGGAGAGGGGATCTCCACGACCGCTTTGTCCGTCTCCAGCTCGACCACGGTCTCGTCCGCCGCCACGGTTCCGCCCAGGGGCACCACCCATCGGACGATCTCGGCTTCGGTGAGCCCTTCCCCGATATCGGGCAGTCGGAATTCTCGGGCCATCAGGCCTCCAGGGTCTGGCGGGCGGCTCTCAGTATGCGATCCACGCCGGGAAGGTACTGCCCCTCGGAGCGCTTGAGAGGGAATACGCTGTCCCAGCCCGTCACCCGCCGCACGGGCGCCTCCAGGGAGTAGATGCAGCGCTCCGCCACGGTGGCGGCCACCTCCGCCCCGAACCCGGCCGTGCGGGGCGCCTCGTGGACGATCACCACGCGCCCGGTCTTGTCGACCGACTCCACGATCGCATCGGCATCGAACGGGACCAGGGAGCGCACGTCCATCACCTCCACCGAGGCACCGTCCTCCTCCTGGAGGCGGCTGGCAGCGGCGCGCACCTCGGTCATCATCGCCCCCCAGGTCACCAGTGTGAGATCGCTGCCGGTCCGTTCCCTGCGGGCCTCCCCGATGGGTACCTCGTACCAGCCACCCGGCACCTCCTCCTTGACCGAGCGATAGAGCCGGATCGGCTCGCAGAAGACGACGGGGTCGGGATCGGCGATGGCTGCCAGAAGCAGTCCCTTGGCATCGTAGGGCGTGGAGGGGATCACGACCTTGATCCCGGGAGTGTGGGCGTAGATCGCCTCGGCCGACTCGGAATGATGCTCGGCGGCACCGATGCCTCCCCCGTACGGCATCCGGATCACCATCGGGGCCGTGAAGCGGTGCCGGGAGCGGTTGCGGATCCGGCCTACGTGGCTGATGACCTGGTCGAACGCCGGATAGGAGAATCCCATGAACTGCAGCTCGGCCACCGGCCGCATCCCTCCCACGGCCAGGCCCAGGGCCACCCCGACGATGCCCGATTCCGCCACCGGCGTGTCCACTACCCGGTCGGCTCCGTGGCGCTCCTGCAGGCCGTCGGTGATGCGAAAGACGCCCCCGGTCCGTCCGATGTCCTCGCCCAGCAACATCACCTGCGGATCCTTCTCCAGAGACAGGTCGAGTGCCTCGTTGATGGCCCGGGCCATGTTGACGGCGGTCACGTTCCGCTCTCCGTGAGCTCTGCCCTCTGCCGCTTCAGGTGGGGAGGGAGGGTCTCGAACATGGCGTCCAGGATCTTCCCCCTCTCCATCGGGGGCATCTTCTCCGCCAGGTCGATGGCCCGGTCGATCTCGGTGGTGGCCTCGGCCTGAATGGCCTCCTGCCATTCGTCGTCCCAGGCATCCCTCTCCGACAGGAAGATGCGGACACGCTCCAGAGGGTCACGGCGCTCCCACTCCGATCGCTCCGTGTCCTCCCGGTAGCGGGTCGGGTCGTCGCTGGTGGTGTGCGGGCCCAGCCGGTAGGTGACCGCCTCTATCAGGGTGGGCCCTTCGCCCGCCCGGGCCCGGTCGGCGGCCTCCCGGGTGGTCTCATACACGGCGAAGAGGTCGTTGCCGTCCACCTGGACCCCCGGCATCCCGTAGGCGATGGCCTTCTCGGCGATCGTGTCTGACGCGGTCTGCTCGGACCGAGGCAGCGAGATCGCCCAGCCGTTGTTCTGACACATGAACACGACTC
>JBKHJQ010000185.1:0-5572 GCA_046538055.1 Actinomycetota bacterium | reverse complement strand
GCCCAATACCTCGCCGGAGCTGGCCGAGCAGCTCTACGAGCTGCAGGTTCGACCGGGCGTGGGCAACGTTCCCAACGGCGAGATCGACCCCAACGGCGTCCGCAACGTGCTGGCTCTGCGGGAGGAGTTCTCGGGGTTCGAGGAGAAGCAGGATCTCGATGCTCTCGTGGGCCCCGGCACCCGGCTGTTCGACCTCCGCTACCTGCAAGAGGCCTCGTCCTGAGGCTTCACCGCCGCCTGGTGGGCTTGGACTGGAGGGTGCCGACCCACTCGTAGGACTCGCGCAGCCAGGACACCATGTCCTCGCCTCGTTCCAGGAGATCGTCGGGAGCGCAGCGGGAGGAGCGGAGCCGGACTCAGAGGCGGTTCTCGGCCCAAACGGAAGTGTTGGCCCGCACCGTCCTCCAGTCACCCAGGCTGTTGCGGAGCTGGTGGAAGTACCACGCCTCCTCCACGTCCCGGAGGCGGGCTTCCGGTTCCCGGGGGATGCCGCCGCCCAGGGCGGAGTCGGCCAGGTCCACCAGCCTGTCGACTGCTCCTGAGCCCTCGTCGAACTGGCTCTTGGTGCGCCACACGATCTCCTCAGGCAGCAGGTCGGAGAAGGCCCTGCGAAGGATCCACTTCTCCACCAGGTTCCCGTGGCGGTCCCGGCGCAGCTTCAGACCTGGGGGGATGTCCATCGCCACCTCCACCACCTCCGGATCCAAGAACGGGACCCGTGCCTCCAGGGAATGGGCCATTGTCATGCGATCCACCCTCTGCAGGTTGTTGTCGTGCATCGCCTGGACGGAACGATGCAGCTCCCGCTGCAGGCGGACGGGATCGTGGGCATAGCCGGCGTGGTAGGCGTAGCCGGCGAACAGCTCGTCGGCCCCCTCCCCTGTCAGAACCACCTTCAGGTGGCGAGCGGCGAAGCGAGCCACAAGGTAGGTGGGGAGGGCGCTTCGCACCAGGTCCCGGTCCCAGCTCTCCAGGTGGTACAGCACCTCGGGCAGGACCTGGAGAGGCTCGTCCTCGGACACGGTGACCTCGTGGTGGTTGGTCCCCAGGTGTTCGGCCACCAACCGGGCCGCATCCACGTCGGCGCTTCCCTCGAAACCCAGGGAGAACGTGTCTAGTCCGGGGGCGTGGCGGGCGGCCAGGGCCGTCACGATGCTGGAGTCGAGGCCACCCGAGAGGAACGCTCCCAGCGGAACGTCGCTCATCAGACGCTTCACCACGGCCGACTCCAGAGCGTGCCGCAGGCGCCGGCACCACTCCTCCACGTCGGCCTCCTCGAAGGCTCGCTCCAGGTTGGGCTCGGGAACCCGGTAGTGGCGACGGAGACCGCCCTCCCAGGTGTGGCCGGCCGGGACCGTCTCCACCCGGTCCCAGCCGTTGCCGGCCAGGGCCTTCAGCTCGGAGGCGAACGCCACCCCGTCCTCCCGTTCCGCCCGGTAGAGAGGCTTGATCCCGAGCGGGTCGCGTCCTGCCACCAGCTCCCCCTCGGGGGTGAGGATCACGAAGGCGTACATCCCGTCCAGGCGCCGGGCCAGGCCGCCTCCCTCCTCCCGGTAGAGGGGCAACAGCACATCGGCGTCGCTGCCCGACTCCCCGCCGGGGACCTCCCGCAGGGAGCGGTGGTTGTAGATCTCACCGTTGCATACGGCCACCGTCCCGTCCGCTCCCACCAGCGGCTGGCTCCCCCACTGCGGCGCCACGATGGCCAGGCGGGAGTGACCCAGGGTCACGGCGCCCGAGTCGAAGCGTCCCCTTTCATCGGGGCCCCGGTGATCCAGCCGGGACAGCATTCGCGCCACCTCGGCGCGCGCGGCAGCGGTGGATGCGACTGCGATTCCGCACATGGTCAGTTCACCTCAGAGGGGACGGGCAAAGCTCAGTTGGTGCCCGTCGGGGTCGTCGAGATGGAAGTAGCGCTCTCCCCATTCGGCGTCGCGGGGTTCGGCCTCCGGAGAATGGCCTGCCCCCACCGCCTGCCGATGGGCGGCGTCGACATCGTCCACGTAGAGAATCACCCGCCCCCAGCCCTCGTGGCGGGAGGGTTCGTCGGCCTGCATCAGGTTGAGATACTGGCTGCCGGCCAGGAGACTGGTGAAAGGCTCCTGCGGGCCGCCGTAGCGCACCTCGAACCCGAGCGACGTGTAGAAGGCATGCGAGCGGGCCATATCGGAGACCATGAGTGTCACCGCGCTGATGGAAGATATGCGACTTCCTGGTTGCACGTGCCTCCACGCTAACGAGATCGCAGCGTTGTCCACAGTCGCGCCGGCCGTCAGCCCTCCACACGGGATGAGACATCCGTGGCAGGCGTCTCCCGCCGGGCCTCCAGGTACCAGGTGGGAAGCTCGCCTTTCCCCTTGACCGGGATCGTCCCCCGGGGAACGCACTCGAACTCGTCCCGGATGAGCCGGTAGGTCGCCTCCGAGATCTGGATACGCCCCGGTTCCCCGTGTGATTCCATGCGGCTGGCCGTGTTGACGGTGTCACCCCACACGTCGTACTGGAACTTGCGGTTGCCGATCACTCCCGCCACCACCGGCCCCGAGTTGATCCCGATCCGGAACTGGAACGGGGTGGAAGCGGCGTAGTCCAGCATCTCCAGGGCCATGGCCGCCGCCGCGTGGGCGTGGTCGGGACGGGCCACCGGGACCCCTGCCGCCACCATGTAGGCGTCTCCGATGGTGCGGATCTTCTCGCATTCGTAGCGGTCCGCCAGATCGTCGAAGTACGTGAATATCTCGTTGAGCTGATCCACCATCAGCTCCGGGTCCACCCCGGCGTAGCGCTGGGTGAAGCCGACGATGTCGGCGAAGAGCACCGAGATCGACTGGAACCTGCGCGCCCGGGTGGTCCCTCTCTCCTTTAGCTCTGCCGCCACCTCGGCGGGGAGCACGTTGAGGAGCAGCCTCTCCGCCCTGGCCCGTTCGAAGGCCAGCCGCACGACGAAGTACACGAGGACGGAGGTGACCATGATCAGGTTCCCGATGAGGACCGCGGCGAACATGATGGACGACAGCGCCGCCGGGGGAGGGCTGCGACCCGCCGCCAGTGAAGGCTCCAGCAGCGCCAGCACCACGGCCAGGACGACGTAGACCGCTCCCGTCAGGACCGCCTCGCGCCGTCCCAGCATCAGCACCAGGGCGAAGGTGAGGGTGATTCCCCACATGATGTACGCCCCCGAGTAGGCGTATCCGCCCAGGGACACATGCACCGCCGCCTGATTGGCGACACTCACGACGGTGGCGAAGACGGCGGGACCCCACACCCGGCCGGTGGCAGCGAACCAGATCCAGGTGGCGAGGTAGGTGGCCGACAGGGCGACCGTCGCCCAGCCTGCCATCGCCTCGCCGAAGCCGAAGAGAACCGCGGCGAACGAGCCGGTGAGGACGGCAGCGCCCAGCAGCGTCCCCGTTACGAGGCGACCGATCGTGCGGGGGCTCTCGATCGTGGCCAGAGCGGCCGCCGGTTCGGTTCGTGCCGCGAGGCGCTCCCAGAAATCGGGACGGTCCTGCGGCGAGGTGTCTGGCTCGCTCACAGGGGGAACCCTATTACGGCGCCGTCATAGCGACGCGGTCGCCGGTACCGTTTGGGTGTGTTCCGAGTGATCCTCAATCTCGTCTGGCTGATTCTGGCCGGGGTGGAACTGGCTGTGGGCTATGTGATCGGGGGACTGGTGATGATGGTCACCATCGTCGGCATCCCCTTCGGGTTGCAGGCCTTCAAACTGGCTGGGTTCACGTTGTGGCCGTTCGGGCGGGCGGTGGTACCCGAAGATTCGGGATTGTTCACCACCGTCGGGAATGTCCTGTGGCTCCTGTTGGTGGGATGGTGGCTGGCCGCGGCCCATTTCGTGTTCGGCCTGCTGCTGTTCGTCACCATCATCGGGATCCCCATGGGGATTGCCTCCTTCCGGATGGCCTCCCTCGCCCTGTGGCCCTTCGGCCGGCGGATCGTCGACCGGTCCTCCCTCCGGAGGCTCCCGGAGGGTGCCGTCACGGTTCGCTGAGACCCCCGTTTCGCGCATCAACTGCGGCCCATGGGCCGCAGTTGATGCGCGAAGACGGGAATTGGGCCTTCCGGTTGGGGTTCCAAATGCCCTGTCCGCTCCGGCCGACCCGCCATAGCTTGTGGCATAGACGACGAGAGAACATCGTGAAGCGGTTGCTGATCCTCGGCGCCGGGACTGCCGGAACGACCATCGCCAACAAGCTGCATCACCGGCTCCCCGCCGAGTGGGAAGTCCTGATGGTCGAGCCTGGGGAGTATCACATCTACCAGCCCGGACTGCTGTTCGTGCCCTTCGGCCGGCAGGATCCGGAGCAGCTGCGCAAGCCGATCAAGGATCTCCTTCCCTCAGACGTGGCACTCATACAGGCCGAGGTCGCTCGCGTCCTTCCCGAGGAGAGCCGTGTCCTTCTGGCAGACGGACGGAGCCTTCCGTACGACCAGCTCGTGATCGCCACCGGCACCGCCCCCCGCCCCGAGGAGACGCCCGGCCTCGTGGAGAGCGGGTGGCGAGTCACGACACACGACTTCTATACCCTGGAAGGAGCTGTGGCCCTGCGCGGGGCCCTGGAGAGCTTCAAGGCTGGGCGCCTCGTCATGCACATCTCCGAGATGCCCATCAAGTGCCCGGTCGCTCCCCTGGAGTTCACCTTTCTGGCCGACGACTACTTCCGGCGCAAGGGGATCAGGGACGACGTGGAGCTGGTGTACGCGACTCCCCTCTCGGATGCCTTCACGAAACCCATAGCGTCGGAGAAGCTGGGCGGGATGCTGGCGGAACGGGGAATCCTGGTCGAACCCGACTTCTACGTGGAGCGGGTGGACGAAGCCGCCATCGCGTCCTACGACGAGCGGGTCATCCCCTTCGATCTGTTGGTGACCGTTCCGGTCAACATGGGTGCCCCTTTCGTGGGCCGCTCCGGCATGGGAGACTAGCTGGACCACGTGCGGGTGGACCCCGGCAACTTCCTGGCCGAAGGCGAGACCAGCGTCTTCGCAGTGGGCGATGCGGCATCGCTTCCCACCTCCAAGGCGGGATCGGTGGCCCACTTCGCAGTGGACATCTTCGTCGAGAACTTCCTGGATCACATCGCAGGGCGTCCCATGAGACGACGGTTCGACGGCCACGCCAACTGCTTCGTGGAGTCCGGCGGCGGCAAGGCGCTCCTGATCGACCTCAACTACGACACCGAGCCCCTTCCCGGGACCTACCCGTTGCCCGGTGTGGGACCGCTGCGTCTGCTGCGGGAGTCACGGATGAACCACTGGGCGAAGCTGTCCTTCGAGCGCATCTACTGGAGCATTCTGATAAGGGGGAGATGGCTTCCCGTCTCCACCGAGATGTCGATGGCCGGCAAGGTCCGGCCGCAACGAGAGGAGATCAAGGCATGAGCGTGGCCACCATCGCCGGAAAGCCGGTGCATGTGGACGAGGAGGGTTTCCTGACCGATCCCACCGAATGGGACGAGGAACTGGCAAAGACCCTCGCCTCCAACATCGGCATCGAGCTCACCGAGAGACACTGGGCGGCCATCCAGTTCCCCCGCCGGGACTACACCGCCAACGG
>JBKHJQ010000184.1:0-5605 GCA_046538055.1 Actinomycetota bacterium | reverse complement strand
CCTCCAGGAGGGCCATACGGATCCGATCGGCGAATCGCTTCTTGTCGAGGGCGACCAGGTCCAGTACCCGGCGGCGGTCCGCCGGAGGAGAGCGGACGGGGAGGCCGGTAGCTGCCAGGGCCGCCTTGATGGTGGCGAGGTCGCCGAAACCCAGCAGCTTCTCCGAGATCGCCCCCTCCGCCACCAGGCCAATGGCGACCGCCTCCCCGTGGGAGATGCCGGTGGCGAACTCCACCCCGTGGCCCACCGTGTGCCCCAGGTTGAGCAGGCCGCGGCGTCCCGTCTCGGTGAAGTCCTGGGATACGATCTCGGCCTTTATGCGGATGGCGCGGGTGACGACGTCCTCCAGGGGCGTGTCGGCCCCATGGTGGCGGTAGGCGCTCACCACCCCGGGGTCGGCCAGGAGCCCTGCCTTGATGACCTCGGCTGCTCCCTGCCTCTTCAACTCAGGGGGAAGGCGGTCGAGCACCTCCAGGTCGACGATGATCCGGCGGGGATGCCAGAAGGCTCCCACCAGGTTCTTCCCCCCCAGGTTGATCCCCGTCTTCCCTCCCACGGCGGCGTCTACCGCCCCCAGCAGCGTGGTAGGCAGATGAACGGCCTCCACCCCCCTCATCCATGTGGCCGCCACGAAGCCCGCCACGTCGGTGGCTGCTCCCCCACCGACTCCTATCACGGTGTCGGTACGGGCCATACGCGCCCCGGCCAGGGCGCTGTAGACCTCCTCCAGGGCCATCAGGGTCTTGGCGTCCTCCCCGTCGGGAAGCACGTGGATGATTGTCCTCGTGCCTTCCTCTGCCAGTCGCCGCGCCACCCCCTCCGCCACGGTCGAGACCGAGGGCTGGACGAGGAGCGCTGCCAGGCGGCGGTCGGGGCGGGGAGGGAGAACCTGTGCGGGTAGACCCCTTCCCACCAGTATCTCGGACAGGTCCCCGATCAGGATTCGTTCCACAATGCCAGCACGGTCTCGACGATCTCGGGCACGGGGCGGTGGTCGGTGTCGACCACGGCGTGAGCTGCCTCGATGTAGCTCTCCTCCCGCTCGTCCAGGAGGGAGCGGAGGGCAGCCACCGGATCGTCGGACGTCGCCAGGAGGGGCCGGGTGGAGTCCCTCCCGATCCTCTCGGCCAGAACCTCGGGCGACGCCTTCAGCCATACCACCAGGCCCGACTTCCGCATGGCGGTGATGTTCTCCGTCTCCAGGACCACTCCCCCGCCCGTTGCCACCACCACCGGTTCCCCGGCCGCGGCCGAAGCGATCATCTGCCGTTCCAGACGCCGGAATGTCTCCTCACCCCGCGCGCTCCACAGGTCGGAGATCGTCGACTCGGTCACCGAGGTGACCAGATCGTCGGTGTCGACGAAGTCGAGACCGAGTCGCTCGGCCACTCGTGAGCCGACGGTGCTCTTGCCGGATCCCATCATCCCCACCAGCCACAGCATCAGAATTCAGAGACCCGGCTCAGGTACCGCTCCGACGCGGCCACCACGTCGTCGACGGTGTCACCACCGAACTTGCGCATCGCCTCGTCCGCCAGGACGTAGGCCACCATCTGCTCGCACACAACACCGGCCCGGGGTACGGCGCACGTATCGGACCGCTCGAAGAAGGCCTTGGCCTCCTCCTTCGAGTCGACGTCCACCGTGTCGAGCGACCGCATGACCGTGGAGATGGGCTTAATGGCGGCTCGCATCTTGAGGATCCCGCCGATCGAGATGCCGCCCTCGGTGCCGCCGGAACGGAGGGTCTGGCGATTGAAGCCGGCCCCGTCGTGATATATCTCGTCATGGGCCTGGCTTCCCCGGTTGCGGGCCTGGCGGAAGCCCTCTCCGATCTCCACGCCCTTGATCGCCTGGATGGACATCAGGGCGTGGGCGAGCCGTCCGTCGATCTTGCGGTCCCAGTGCACGTGGCTCCCGAGGCCGGGAGGGACCCCGTAGGCCAGGATCTCGATCACCCCGCCGAGGGTGTCCCGGCTCTCCCGAGCGGACCGTATCTCCGCTTCCATCTGGGCGGTGCTGGCAGGGTCGAAGCAGCGAACCGACGATGCGTCGATCGTTCCCAGGTCGGCCGGACCGGGAAGTGGCATGTCGTCGGGGATGTGCACGGTTCCGATCTCGACGACATGGCTCAGGACCGTGATTCCCAGACGCCCGATGAGCGTCTTGGAGAGGTAACCCACCACGGTGCGAGCCGCCGTCTCCCGGGCGGAGGCCCGCTCGAGGATGTTGCGAGCATCGTGAGTGTCGTACTTCAGCATTCCCGCCAGGTCGGCATGGCCGGGACGGGGTGTCGTCATGCGGCGTTTGGGCGAGCCCGGGAGGGGACTCATCTCCTCCGACCACTTGCTCTCGTACTCGGTGTTGCGGATGAGGATGGAGACGGGTGATCCCAGCGTCCGGCCATGGCGGATTCCGCCCAGGATCTCGATCTTGTCCTGCTCCAAGCCCATCCGGGGACTGCGGCCGTAACCGAGCCTGCGGCGCGCCAGCTCCGCGGCCAGCCCCTCGGGATCGAAAGGCAGACCGGACGGGAGACCCTCGACGGTGGCCACCAGCCCCGGGCCGTGGGATTCGCCTGCAGTCAGGAATCGCAACACCCCGAGGATGGTACCGGGGCAGGACCGCGTCCCGGTCGGCGGCCGGGCCGCCCCCGCCTGGCCGTCTACAGAACCCAGGTGGACAACCAGGGCCCGGCCAGGATCGACAGCCAGCTCCCGGCGATCATGGGAGGGCCATAGGGGATCTCGGTTTTGGCACCTGCCCGGCCCGCCACCAGCGCCACCAGAGCGATCACCCCTCCGATACCCGCGGTGGCCAGACCCGCCAGGAACAGCCGGTCCCAGCCCAGGAAGGCGGTGAACAAGCCCAGGGAGACGGCCAGCTTCACATCTCCGAATCCGAAGCCGCCCCGGGCCACGAGGTAGATCACTGCAAAGATGCCTGCGTAGGTCAGAGCTCCCATCAGGGCGCGGGGAACCAGGTGCCCCAGTCCGTCCGCGGCAGCGGTGATCGCAAGGAGGACGGCGGCTGCGGGTGTAGCGGGGTACGTGATCCGATTGGGGATGCGCTTGTGATCGAGATCGGTGATGAGCAGAACCACCGACATCCCGGCGAAGAAGAGGTATGCAGCCAGGAGCCAGGACCGGCCCGACCACCACGCAGTCAGTGCGAACAGGGCGGCAGACAGGCAGGCGGTGAGCACGGCCCGGGCGGGGCCGCTCCCACATCCCGGGCAGCGACCGAGGAAGACGGCCGGATCCCCACAGCGACGGCACCGGGCCGCCTGCAGGCGGAACGGATGGTCTGCGCCGGACTGGACTGCCAGGTGGTGGAGGAACGGGCCGGCAATCAGCCCGACCACCGCCGAGAGAGCGATGTGCATTTGGAACCTCGATTGCGGCACCCCTTATAGCGGGGGCACCGTGCTCCAGAGGGGTTCGTCCACGGCTTGCCCACCCCGTTGGGAGTCCTGTCCCCTGTGCCCGCGGTGGGTGCAGCAGCCTGTCAGCTGTCGGCCAGCTCCCGGAATGCGGCTCCCAGTCCACGGCGCCGCAGCAGCCCGAATCCGGTGTCGTCGTCCTCGCCCTCTTCGGGCTCGGGCTGCTCGGTCTTCTCCAGCTCACCGAACACGGTTTCGAGGAACGACTCGTCCCTTTCCTCTCCTTCCGGGCCGGCGGGCTCCTCCTCCGGGGTGGGGACGGGCTCGGAAGCGGCTGTCTCTTCCCGCGCCCCGCGTTCCTGCTCGTCTTCCAGCCACCAGGAACGGTCGTGCTCCGTCGCCTGTGGGGCAGGCTCTTCGAACACGGGCTCCTGATAGGCAGCCTCCCCGGCGGTCTCCTCGGGGAAATGGGTGAAAGCCGGGGGCGCCGCCTCGGCCGGGCTCGGAGCCGGCTCCACCAGATGGGCACGGGACAGCTCCGCCATCCGCCGGGCCGTCTGGAAGGTCGTGAGACCCAGGCGGGAGGCGAGCTTCTCCACCGAGCACGATCCATCCATGGCCGCCAGGAACCGCCAGGCGGTGTCGCTCAGGTTGACGGAGTCCTCGTCGATCTCGGGCACCATGCGCCACGGGTGGCCGAGATCCGGGACGACGGATTCGATGTCCGCCCATTCCGATGCCCGGCGCTCGGACTCGGCGATGATCGTCTCGACGTCGAAGGCCTGGCCGGTGGCATAGCGAGGACGGGCGTCCACCAGGAACTCGAAGTGGCCGGTACCGGGCCGGCGGATACGGTAGACGGCCTCCACGCACTGCTCCCGTATCAGCTCGGCGAGAGCGGAGACGGCGGAAGAGGGCGACAGCGCCTCCCCCAGGCTGCCGTGGGAGACGTCTACCTGACGCAGGCCGTCCTCGGTTGCCAGCCCGGATGCCAGCAGATGCTCCCGGATGGCGTCGTCGCCCTCCGCGGTGGCGTAGGTGAGGGAGCCTGCGTCCATGTAGATTCGCCCCGCTCCCGGGCCATCGACCCGCAGGCAGCCCTCCTGGCGGGATCGGGCCAGAAGGCGAAGCACCTCCTCGAGAGGGAATATCTCTAGTTGTCCGCTCAACGACATGCGATTACTCCTTTGGGCCTCCGCCGTCACGAATGATTCGGCCATCGGTGGTCCCGGCTTGAGTGGTTTCGGACTGCCTGCATCATGGCCCCCGCCGGAGCCTCACGGCCTGTCCACAGGCGGAACGAGTCGGCCGCCTGGGCGACGAGGAACTCCACCCCGTCCACGGTGGGCATCTGCAGGCGGCGGGCCTCCGCAACTGCCGGGGTGGGGCCCTCGCCATAGGCCAGATCAACCAGGGAGGACGCCAGGGGCACGACTCGGGAGGGGAGCCCCTCTCCCTGCATCCCCAGGGGAGTGGCGTTGACGACGGTGGCGTCCACGACTGCCGCCGACCAGGGCACTTCGACCAGGTCCATCCCGAGACGGTCGGACAGGGCGGCCACCGGACCCGGCCGTCGGGCACTCACGTAGAGAGCTCGACCGCGGGCAGCGAGGCAGGCAGCGGCGGCCGCCCCGCCCGCTCCCAGGACCAGGACGGGGCCGGGACGAGGTGCGGGCCAGAGCCGGCGCATGGCGGAGACGTCGGTGCTGTGGCCCACCAGAGTGCCGTCCGGCCGCCGGACGACGGTGTTGACCGAACCTGAGCGGCGAGCGTCGTCGGTCAGCTCGTCGACCAGGGCGGCAGCCACGCCCTTGAGGGGCATCGTGACGTTGATCCCCGACAGGTCACCCCGACGCAGCTCCGCCATCACCCCCTCCATCTCCGGGCCCCGGATCCGTCTGGCCTCGTAGTGGCCGTCCATGCCCAGAGCGGCCAGTGCGGCGTTGTGGATCGCCGGTGAGCGGGAATGTGAGATCGGATCGCCCACGACCGCCAACCGGAATTCGGGAGGCACTAGGGGAGCACCCCGTCCTCGCGCGCCTGGCGCACGGCGGCGTTGTGGTCCTCCAGATTCGTCGAGAACGTGTGGCTCCCGTCCCGGCTGCTGAGCACGTAGTACAGGAAGTCGGTGGAGGCGGGCTCGGCGGCCGCTTCCAGCGACGCCAGTCCGGGAGAGGCGATGGGAGTGGGGGGCAGGCCGCTTTCCTGATAGGTGTTGTAAGG
>JBKHJQ010000183.1:0-5650 GCA_046538055.1 Actinomycetota bacterium | reverse complement strand
GGCCCAGATCCTCCGCCAGCGGCAACACCCGCCGCTCCACCTCCCGCTCGGCCGGGTTGTAGGGGATCTGTATGGCGTCCATGCGGCCGCTGCGCATCAGCGCCTCCAGCTCATCGAACGAGCTGGGCGACCAGTGCGTCGCCCCGATCATGCCCACGCCACCTTCCTCCCTGGCCGCCTCCAGCAGGGGGAGATGCTGCTGCCAGCCGACCAGATTGTGGATCTGCATGAGGTCGACATGTCCCTCGAACCACCCCACTGCCCTCTCGAGCTGAGCCTCGCCCTCCCGGGCGGAGGGGGTCCATACCTTGGTGGCCACGAACGCCTCCTCCCTGCGCCCCCGCAGGGCCTGCGCCAGCAGCTCCTCCGCCTCGCCGTACATCGGGGAGGAGTCGAAGGCCCGCATTCCCTGCTCGAGCGCGGCCGACACGACCTCCGCCGACGATCCCCGGCGGGCGGCAGCCTCCAGGCGCTGCCACGTTCCCAGCCCCACTACCGGCAGGTGGGGACCGGATTCCCCCAGTCGACGCGTCTCCAGAGCCACCCCGGCACTGTAGGCAATCCGCCGCCGTCCCGGGCCGGAAGGAAGCGGGCTGGTCGTTTCCGCACTCGGCGGGGCCGTGCGTAGGCTCCCGGGAGCGAGACCACGGAGGTGAGAGGATGAAGGCACTGGCCTGTCGGGGAGACGGCACCCCGGCCGTGGACATGTTGGAGGTGGAGGAACCTTCTCCGGCACCGGACGAGGTGGTGGTCGAGGTGGCCGCCGCCTCGGTCAACCGGGGCGAGCTCCGCCTGCTCGCGGCGCGGCCGGCAGGATGGCGTCCCGGCCAGGACGTGGCGGGCGTGGTGGTGGAGGCGGCCGCGGACGGTTCGGGCCCGCCGGTGGGATCGCGGGTCGTGGCGTGGGTGGACCAGGCCGGCTGGTCCCAGCGGACCGTGGCCAGGACCCATAGGGTGGCGACCCTGGCCGACGATGTGCCGTTCACTCAGGGGGCAACGCTGCCGGTGGCAGGAATGACCGCCCTGAGGGCACTGAGGGAGGGCCCCGACCTGCTGGGTCGGCGGGTCCTGGTCACAGGCGCCGCCGGCGGGGTGGGACGCCTGGCCGTGGAGCTGGCCGCGGTGGGCGGGGCCAGAGTGACGGCCGTCGCCCATGACGAGGAGCGGGGCAGGGGCCTGGAGGAACTGGGCGCCGGACACGTGGTTCACGACATCACCCGGGCTGCGGGGCCCTTCGACCTGATCCTGGAGTCGGCCGGGGGTGATTCCCTGGAGGCGGCCTTCGGGCTGGCGGCCCATTCGGGCACCGTGGTGGTCTTCGGCAACTCCTCGGGCGAGCCCTCGAGCTTCACATTTCGAGACTTCGCCCAGCGGCCGGTCCGCGTCTCGGTGTTCTTCGTGTATCAGAGCGGAGAGCCCTTTGGCCCCGACCTGCAGCTGCTGGCCGATCTGGTAGCAGACGGACGGCTTCACCCCCAGGTCGGCCTGGAGGTTCCCTGGACCGAAGCCGAATCCGCTTTCGCGGCTCTGGCCGATCGCCGGGTGAACGGCAAGGCGATCCTGAGGATGGACTGATTCCGGCCCGTCACCCTCGGCCGGCAACGCCCAGGGTCCCGGCCCGGGAACCGAGCATGTTCACCATCGCCACCAGGGCGAACAGGGCCAGGGCGGTCACGTTCAGCATCCCGCCCCACATTCGGGCCGGGGGATGGCCCACCAGGTCTCCCGCCACCCGCAGGAGAAGTGAGCCGTGCAGGACGCCCAGGGGCACCCACAGCCGGGGGTGGTAGGGGAATCCCACACCGGTCAGAGCAGGCACTATGACCGGAGCGTGAGCGAAGATCATCGACATGACGAACCCCAGGAAGAAGGCGTGCACGGCCGCGTCGTAGCTGAGCTGCCCGGGCCGCAGACCCTCGACCAGCCAGGCCGCCCCCGCCGCCGCCAGCCACACGTATCCCACCAGGAGGGAGGCGGCCATATAGCGGGTGATCCCGCCCAGCCGGATGGTGCGCCGGGCCACATCCCTCCAGGCCAGCCAACCGGCCACCCCCAGGAACCCGGCTCCCACCGTTCGGGAGCCCATGTCCAGATTGAACCCGGCGACGGCTGCCCCCGTCACCACGACACCCGCCAGCACCAGCAGCACCGCCCGCGCTCCCGTACCCGCGCCCACCATCCGGGCCAGTTCCAGTCTCTCCCCGGCGATGGTCAGGCCCAGAAACCCGGCCATGGCCGGAACGAGCGCCGGTACGGCGGCACCCAGCACCCAGGCGACCCCTCCCGCCAGCCAGCAGACGGCCCCGGCTGCCATCACCAGGATGTGAGCCTCGCTTTGCAGCCTGTGCGCATATGCGAATGCCGCCACCAGCCCGCCCGCCGCCAGCGTGGAGAGGGAGGCCGGGAGCTCGGATCGGAGACCCGCCAGCATGGCCGCAACCGAGAGCGCCGCCAGAGAGGGGACGATCCAGGGCCATCGCCTCCCCAACCCCACCGCCCTCTCCATTCCGATCACGACACCCAGGAAACCGAGGACGAGAAGGGGTCCATGCAGTGCCATCGCCGGGGGACGGCCCAGGACCCAGCCCATCCGTACGAGACCCGCCCACGCCGCCGCCACCAGCGCGGCGGCGCCAGCAGCCACGAGGGCCAACCGGAACAGTAGGTCCCGGCTCACCGGCGGGAAGTGCAAGCCCGATCCCGGGGCTGTCACGAGCAGCCCAGCAGCCGCCGGGCTGTCTCGTTCATCCGGTCGGGAGTCCATGGGGGATCGTGGACGATATCCACCTTCACCGCCTCCATACCCGTGGCTTCCACGACGGCGGCCCCCACCACGCGCCGGAGATACTCCCCCAGCGGGCACACGGGAGTGGTGGTGGTGATGTCCACCTCCACCCCCGACGCCGTCGCCTCCACCCGGTAGACCAGCCCCAGGTCGGTTATCGGCACGCCCAGCTCGGGATCGATGACCATCGACAGCGCCTCCCACACTTGCTCGTCGAGGACAGCGGGCCCGGAGACGGATCGGCTCGGTGAGGGCATGTTCCCGATGCAAGTGGCCAAGGATGGGACGAGCCAGGGATGAAGGTCCCATTCGCGAGGGACTTTCGACCCTGGCCCCCGTCGGGGTGCCGTCCCTTGACTGGGCGCCATGCCAGAGGCCCGACCGGCACAACCCGGAGACCCGACATGCCGGTGAGCCGACGCGGCTTCCTGCGGCTGGCGGGGGGAGCGGGGCTGGGTGTCCTCTCGGGAGCCCTGCATCTGGACCTGCTCGCACTGCAGGGCATAGACGGAGTCGAGAACCCCCTCGTCGAGTATCCCGCCCGGAACTGGGAGAGCATCTACCGGGACCAGTACCGCTACGACGGCAGCTTCACCGTCGTGTGCGCGCCCAACGACACCCACATGTGCCGGCTGCGGGCATTCACCCGCAACGGGATCGTGATGCGGCTGGAGCAGAACTACGACGGGGGGAACTACCGGGATCCCCAGGGCAACTCGTCCACCGCCCACTGGAATCCCCGGGGCTGCCTCAAGGGCTACACCCTCCACCGCCGCGTCTACGGTCCGTACCGGCTTCGCTTCCCGATGGTGCGCAGCGGCTGGAAGGAGTGGGCCGACGCCGGCTTCCCCTCCCTCTCGGACGATCCCGAGCTCCGCACCCTCTACCGCTTCGACAATCGGGGGGAGGACACCTTCGTGCGCCTCTCCTGGGACGAGATGGACCGCTACATGGCTCGCGGCCTGGAGGCGATCGCACGCACGTACTCGGGAGACGACGGCCGACGCCGCCTCATCGACCGGGACGGGTACGAGCCGGAGATGCTGGAGCTCTGGGAGGGCTCGGGGGTCCGCACCATGAAGCTCGGTTCCTCCCTCCCCGTCCATGGTGTGGCCGGCAAGTTCGGCCTGTTCCGGTTCGGGACCATGCTGGCCCTGCTCGACGCCCACGTGCGGGGCGTGGGGGCGGAGGGGGCCGTGGGCCCCCGCGACTGGAGCGAGTACACCTGGAGGGGCGACCAGGCCCCGGGCTTCCCGTTCGTGCACGGCCTGCAGACCTCCGAGGTCGACTTCAACGACTTGCGCCGCACACGACTCCACATCCAGGTGGGGAAGAACCTGGTGGAGAACAAGATGCCCGAGAGCCACTGGTTCCACGAGATCATGGAGCGCGGCGGGAAGATCGTCTCCATCGTCCCCGAGTACGGGCCCCAGTCCAGCAAGTCCGACTACTGGATCCCGGTGCGAGCGGGGCTGTCGGACACGTCCATCTTCCTCTACCTGGCCCGCCACCTCATGGAAACGGGCACATACGACACCGATTTCGTGACCCGTTTCACCGACCTTCCGCTGCTGGTACGCACCGACACGCTCGCCCGTCTACGCGCCGACGAGGTCTTCCCCGGCTACGAAGGTGGACTGGACGCCGAGGGTCCCAGCTTCACCACCCAGGCGATGACCCCCGAGCAGTATCAGGAGCTGGGTGACCGGGTCGTGAGGGCAGCATCCGGCGAGCTGGTGGCCGTCACCCGCGAGGACGTAGGCGAGCGGATGACAGACCGCGGCATCGAGCCCGTCCTGGACTGGCGGGGGACGGTGACCCTGGCCGACGGCTCGGAGGTTGGGGTGGCCACCGCCTTCAGCCTCTACCGCGAGCATCTGGCCGACTACGACCTGGCCACCGTGGCGGAGATCACCGGGTCACCTCCCGACCTCCTGGAACGCCTGGCCGAGGACGTGGCCACCATCCGCCCCATGGCCATCCACGTCGGCGAAGGCGTGAACCACTACTTCCACGCCACCCTCCACAACCGCGCCACCTATCTGGTGGCGATGCTGACCGGCCAGATCGGCATACCCGGGGCCGGGGTGAGCACCTGGGCCGGCAACTACAAGGGTGGCATCTTCCATGCCGCCCCCTGGTTCGGTCCCGGTGTGGGAGGCTACGTCCACGAGGATCCCTTCCATCCCCTGTTGGACCCCGAGGACGGGTACACGTTCGACCACGTCCACCACTACATGCACGGTGAGGAGACGAGCTACTGGGGGTACGGAGATCGTCCCCTGGTGGTAGACACTCCCGGGGAGGGCCGCAAGGTCTTCACCGGCTCCAGCCACATGCCCACACCCACCAAGGTCATGTGGTACAACAACGCCAACCTCATCAACCAGGCCAAGTGGGCCTACCACCTGGTCCACAACGTCAACCCCAAGATCGACCTGATCGTCGATCAGCAGATCGAATGGACCGGCTCGGCGGAGTTCGCCGACGTGGTCCTCCCGGCCAACAGCTGGCTGGAGTTCCAGACTCTGGAGATGGGAGGGTCCTGCTCCAACCCGTTCCTCCAGCTCTGGAAGGGCGGCATCGACCCCCTGTACGACAGCCGGGACGATGTCGCGATATTCGCGGGAGTGGCCCGGGCCCTCGCGGCACGGACAGGCGAGGGGCGCTTCGCCGACTACTTCCGCTTCGCCACGGAGGGTCGGCCCGAGGTCTACCTGGACCGCGTCCTGCGGGCGTCGTTCACCACCGAGGGCTACACCGTGGCCGACATCATGGATGGTCGCTACGGGGAACCGGGCGGAGCGCTGATGCAGTACCGGACCTACCCCCGTATCCCCTTCTGGGAACAGGTCCACGACAGTC
>JBKHJQ010000182.1:0-5652 GCA_046538055.1 Actinomycetota bacterium | reverse complement strand
CGCCGCCAGAGGCAGCATACCGGCGGTGAGTCCCTTGGAGAGGCAGACGATATCGGGGTCCAGGCCTGCTTCCTCGAAGGAGAAGAAGCTGCCGGTGCGGCCACAGCCTGTCTGGATCTCGTCGAGAACCAGGAGGATCCCATGCCGGCGGCACAACTGCTCCAGTCCCCGCAGCCAGGCTGAGCTCGCCACGTTCACCCCTCCTTCGGCCTGCACGGTCTCCACCAGCACCGCAGCCGGATGATCCAGGCCGCTGGAGGGATCATCCAGCATCCTCTCCAGGAGCAGCAGGGTATCCACCTCCGGTCCCAGGTAGCCGTCGTAGGGGAGGCGGGCCACCCCCGTCAGCGGAAGGCCCGCTCCTGCCCGCTTGGAACGGGCTCCCGTGGTGGCGAGGGCTCCCAGGGTCATGCCGTGGAAGCCGTTTGTGAACGAGACGATCGTGCTGCGTCCGGTCACCTTGCGTGCCAGCTTGAGGGCGCTTTCCACCGCGTTGGTGCCGGTGGGTCCCGGGAACTGGACGCGGTAGTTCAGGAAGCGAGGCGCCAGTATCAGAGCGTCCAACGTCTCCAGGAAGTGAGACTTTGCCCTGGTGGCGACGTCGAGGGAGTGGATGATCCCATCGTCGGTCAGGTAGCGGACAAGCCGGTCCCGGAGGAGAGGGTGATTGTGCCCGTAGTTGAGCGCACCCGCCCCGGCGAAGAAGTCCAGGTACTGGCGGCCTTTCTCGTCCACGAGGACCGCGCCCCGCGCTCGCTCGAACACCGCCGGCCACTGGCGGCAGTAGGAGCGCACCTCCGACTCGAGCCGGGAGATGGTGTCGAGACTGCCGGCGGGAGCTCGGGTATGGGTCATATGTCGCCTCCTCGGTTGGGGTCGGGGGGTTTCGGGGGGTCGACCTGATCCAGGCGGCGATCCAGCTCCGCCGCCACCTGTCGCACGATCGGCTCCCGCAGGAAATTCCAGTGGTACCCGTCCACCTCCACCAGGTCGAGACGTCCCTCCACCAGGTCGCTCCATCCCAGGCTGGGATCGGGGACGATTCCCCGCGGCTGGTGGTGGGCCCGGATCTGGAGCACGTCCCCGGGATAGGGCCCGAAGCTGTAGCCCTGGTAGGCAGCTCCGTCTGCCTTCGACCAGCGGCGCTGGTGGTACTCGTCGGACCCCCGGAAGGGGACTCCCAGCCGACGGAAGGCAGGTGCTGCCAGGGCCTCCAGCGGTACCCGTACCATGGTCACGGCCTTGGCAAGGATGTCATCGCGCAGGTATCGAAGGCGATCGATTCCCGATCGGGAACGCAGCATCTCCGCCTCGTAGGCCCCACGATCCGCCAGTGCCAGCCACGCTCGGCGCAATCGGCCCGTTCCGGGCGGGTAGCGGGGATAGTCGACATTGTCTGTCTGCAGCAGCACCACCAGGGCGGCCTCGTCTCCCTCCTGGCGGAGTCGGCGGGCGATCTCATAGGCGACTTCCCCGCCCAGGCACCATCCACCAACGAGGTAGGGGCCGTGAGGCTGGATCGTGCGCATGGCGGTCAGGTAGCGCTCCACCAGGGCAGGGAACGTTTGGGGGTGGGCCGGTTCCTCCCGCCTGCGCTGCAGGTCGAGGCCCCATACCGGGCGGTCGGACTCCATGTGGCGGGCCAGCTTCACGAAGCCGAGGATGCTGCCTCCTTGTCCGGGGGCGAGGAAGAGGGGTGTGCCCCGGCCCTGGCGGAGGGGCACCAGGTGGGTCCGGCGCTGGGTGCTCCCGTCGACCAGCGGGGCGAGGGTCCGGACGGTGGGGGCGGTGGCGGGCGTGCTGATGGGGAGGTCGGCCCCCAGCTCTCGGCGCACCCGCCACAGCATCACCGCCGCCAGGAGTGAGGTGCCTCCCTGAGCGAAGAAGTCGTCGTCGGCGCCTACAGGGTGTCCCAGCAGCTCCTCCCAGATGGCCAGCAGGCGCTGCTCCGTCTCGGTGGCGGGTTCGGACGAAGGACCGGGCTCGGTGTGCGCAGCGGCGGGGTCGGGCAGGCGCTTGCGGTCTACCTTCCCGTTGGGGTTGAGTGGCAGCTCATCGAGATGGACGAAGGCGCGGGGGACCATGTAGTCGGGGAGCCGTTCGGCCAGGAACGCCCGCATCTCGTCGGGGCCGACGGGCCGGCTGTCGACGGTCGTGGTGTATGCGACCAGCCGGGAGTTCGGCGCCATGGCCACGGCCCTCCGGATGCGGGGATGCTGCTCGAGAGCCGTCTCCACCTCTCCCAGCTCGATGCGGATGCCACCCACCTTCACCTGATGGTCCACCCGGCCGGCATACTGGAGGGAGCCGTCCTCCAGGAACCGTCCCAGATCGCCGGTGCGGTAGAGCCTGCCGAAGGGCGGATAGGGATTGGCGTCGAAGGAGCGGGCGGTGCGCTCGGGATCATTGCGGTACCCCCGTCCCACCCCTGTGCCCCCCACGCAGATCTCGCCCACGACACCCACGGGAACCCGCTGCCCGTTGCGGTCCAGCACATACACGGACACGTTGGGTAGCGGCCGGCCGATGGGCATGGAGGCAAGTTCGCCGGAGGGTGGTCGCTCCACCCGCTGGACGGTCACGTCGTCCGAGCACTCCGCCGGCCCGTAGGCGTTGAGCAGGGGAGGTCGGGGGAAACGTTCCAGCCAGTGACGGGCGATGTCCACCGGCAGTGCCTCACCCGTGGGTATGACCCAGCGAAGTGAGGGGGGAAGAGAGATGCCGGCGTCGTATTCGGTGAGCTGGAGGATGGAGGCCATGAGGGAAGGGACGATCTGGAGGATCGTGACCTCCCTGTCCCGGGCCCAGCCCAGCAGCCGGTCCGGATCTCCCACCATGTCGTCGGGGACGAAGCTGACCCGGCCGCCCACCATCAGGGGAGTGATCATCTGCCACACCGATATGTCGAAGGTGAGCGGTGCGTTCTGGGCCAGCACATCCTGGCTTCCCATGCCGAGGAGGTCGATGAGGCCCAGGGCGTGGTTGACCATCCCCCGCTGCTCGATCATGGTGGCCTTGGGGATTCCAGTGGAACCTGACGTGGAGAGGATGTAGGCCAGGTCGTCGGGACTGCGGACCACCCCCGATGGGGCGAACCGCGCATCCTCTGCTTGTGCCTCGTCCAGGATCAACGCCTCGAACGTGGTGCCGGCCGACCGGCAGGCGTCCCGGAACGTAGGGAGGAGATCCCGGTCGACCAGGCACAGGTCGGGTTGCCCCTGGTCGAGGGCGAGGCCCGTGCGGTGAGGGGGCCCACTGTGGTCGAGAGGGAAGTATGCCGCTCCCAGGCGAAAGACCGCCACCACCGCCGCCAGGGCATCCACTCCCCGGGGGATCATGAGCCCTACCACCGTCTCGGGACCCACTCCGCGCCGAGCGAGGTAGGCGGCGACCGATGCTGCCTCGGCCTGGAGCTGGGCGTATGTGACGGAGCGCCCCGGCTCCTCGGCGGCCACGGCGTCGGGTGTGCGGCAAGCCTGGGCGTCGAAGCGGTCGTAGAAGGTGGAATCCAGGTCGTAGGCGGTCGACGTGTCGTTCCAGGTGTCGAGCCGATGCAGCTCGGAGGATGTGAGGATCTCCCATTCCGTAGGGCATGTGTCGGGTTCACGCCGTAGTGCTTCCAGGGCCATCTCCAGATGCCCGACCAACCGGTCGGCGGCCGCGTCGGCGATCACGCCCGGGTCGTAGGAGAGCCGCACCCGGTCCCCGGACACAGCCAGGACGACATTCGCCTCATGGTCGGGAGCGTCCCCCTCCGACAGGCATATCCCCGACGGCCTGCCCGAGGAGGTGGGGGCGTCCTCCAGCGTGGCCGGCAGCGTCGTGGCCGCCGTCCCCTTGTCCAGGCGGGCGGTCCAATCCCGGGCGCCGTCCTCCTCCTCCACATGCAGGGAGACGGGGCCACCTTCGGCATAGCGGCACAGGACGACGGCTGCGGCGGTCGCCAGACACCGGAAGGGCGTGGTAGGCAGCCGGCTGGCTGCGGCCCGGGCCGCGTTCCAGAGCGACGGGACCTCTCTGCTGTGTAGCTTGCCGCGGGCCCGGCGGACCGTTCCGTCCGAGGGCAGCAGGTCGCCACCCGCCGGCCTCCTGCCGCCGGGCGGGGCACCGGCGTGAGTCGGTATCTCGTTCGACACCCTTCGCGTCCTTCTCCGTCGTGCACGTTCGGCGGAAGGGGTCGAGCACACGGCTCGAGTCGGCCCCCACAGCCCCAGCCCCGCTGGAGAAGATATGCGGTAGTCCGGTTCCGGGAATGGGTTCTGCAACCCATTTCGGTCACGTTCCGCGGTTGCGGCTCACGAGATGTGAAGCAGCGCTCGAGAGGGTCGGTGGACCCAGAGCCGGAGCTTGACGGTCCAGGGGAGAAGCCGAAACTGAGGAGGGGGTCTGGGAAGGGAGTGTCGATGGGCTGGGGCAGAAGGGCCGTCTCCAAGGTGGTTCGCCTGACGCGCCTGGCGCGGACAGGCGGGGTGCGCCGGGCTCTCAGGGAGGCGGGCGCGAATCTGTGGAGCACTCAGGAGGCCTATGGGCTCAGCAGGGATCTGGCTGTGCCGTTCCAGGTCTCTCCGGCCCGGATCGAGATCGGTGTCCGGCCTCTGGAGGAGCGGGACCTGGCCGAGCTCCTCGATCCCGCCGAGGGGGACTCGCCCCTCCAGCTGGAGCGCCAGCGGCGCCTTCTCGATTCTGGGATACCGAGGTGCTGGGTGGCGGTGGACGCCGAAGATCGGCCGTGCTTCATGGTGTGGCTCATCCGGCCCGACCAGAACGCCCGTATGCGCCAGGTCTTCGGTCCCGAGTTCCCCGCCTTGGAGCCGGATGAGGTGCTCCTGGAACGGGGTTTCACTCCCCGGCGCCACCGGGGCCAGCGGGTAGGTCCCCAGGCGCTGTCGCTCATCACCGAGACCGCCCACCCCGCCTACCGCTGGGCGTGGGCGTTCGTGGCCGTGGACAACGTGGCGGCTCTGAAGCTCGTCGATCGGGCCGGCTTTCGGCCGGCGGCTCTTCGCCGCTCCAAGTGGCGCCTGCTCCACCACAGCACGCAGTTCCATCCCCTCACCCCCGAAGCACAGGCAGAGGGCATCGACCTCCCGCCGGGGCACGAGGCATGAGGGGCGACGGCGCAGCCGGGGGACGGGTTCTCTCCCGGGCCCGGAGGCTGTGGGAGCTCCTCCGGCGGGGCGAGATCGTCCGGGCCGGGAAGCAGGTGCGGAAGCTCATCTGGAGCACCACCACCGAGTACGCGGTGCGCAAGGACCTGTCGGTTCCCGTCGAGGTGGAGCCCGCCCGGATCCCCATCCGGGTCCGGCCCCTCGAGCCCCGCGACCTGGACCGGCTCTTCGATCCACGCTCGGGCGATTCGGCCGTGCAGCTCTGGCGTCAGAGACGCCTCCTGGACGCCGGGATACCCGGCTGCTGGGTGGCGGTGGATAGGCAGGGAGATCCCTGTTTCATGGTGTGGCTGGTGCATCCCGACCAGAACGAGGCGATGCGACAGGAGTTCGGCGCGGCCATCCCTCCCCTGGAGCCGGACGAGGTGCTGATGGAGTCGGGCTTCACCCCCCAGCGGTATCGGAGTCAGCGGATCGGCCCGGAGGCGCTGAGTCGGATCCTCCAGACCGTGGGCCCCGAGACGCGGTGGGCGGTGGCCTACAC
>JBKHJQ010000181.1:0-5668 GCA_046538055.1 Actinomycetota bacterium | reverse complement strand
GGTAGCGGCCATCCACGCCACCTGGCGAAGGGAGGGCCGCCCGTACGGGGACGACGTGGGCGAGCGGATCGACGCCGCCCTCCGGGTCACGGACGACCGGGACGCGGTCGCCCAGGGAAAGGAGTGGCGGCGCTCCCTCACCGCCATCCTGGAGGAGGCGACGGCAGGAGGGTCGCTGGTGGTGACACCGTCGGTGGCCGACATGGACAAGCGGATCGGCGACGACCGCATAGGCGACCTGCACTACCGGACGGTGGTCTCCTGGTTCAGCGCCCCGGTCAATCCCACCGGCCTTCCCGCCATCTCGGCGCCCGTAGCCGGACCCGGAAGGCAGCCGTCGATCCAGCTCATCGGCTCGAGCCACTCCGAGCCGCTGCTGATGAGCACCGCCCGCCTGCTGGAGGAGCGGGGAATCCTCGAAATAGGTCGATGGTCTTCTGACTGCGACGCGATGTGACTTACAATTCTGGTTGGTGCGGGTCGAACCGGTCGAGTGAGCCAATGAACAAGCCGATAACCAGATCCGTACGCGCCCGAGCGACAAGGAAGTGACTGAAGTGGCAGAAGAGGCATCCCAGCCCTTGGCCGACTCCGACTCTGAACCGTCCGCCTCTGAACCGTCGGCGTCGACGACCACGCTGGACAGGGTCGTCATCCGCTTCGCCGGCGACTCCGGGGACGGCATGCAGGTAGCGGGCGCCCGGTTCACGGACGCCTCCGCCTCCTTCGGAAACGATCTGGCGACGCTTCCCTCCTTCCCCGCCGAGATCCGCGCCCCGGCCGGGACGCTGCCCGGCGTGTCGTCCTTCCAGGTGCAGATCGCCGACTTCGACATCCTCACGGCGGGCGACGCCCCCGACTGCCTGGTGGCGATGAACCCCGCCGCTCTCCGCAAGAACCTGGAGGAGTTGAAACGGGGAGGGACTCTCATCGTCAACACCGAGGCCTTCGACGAGCGCAACCTGGCCAAGGCGGGATACGACAAGAGCCCCCTGGAGGACGGGAGCCTGGACGGCTACCGGGTCATTGAAGTGCCGATGGAGTCGCTGACCAAGGAGGCGGTCAAGGACTCGGGCGTGTCGGGACGGGACGTTCTCCGCTCCAAGAACTTCTTCGCCCTGGGCTTGCTGGCATGGCTGTTCCACCGGCCCACCGAGCCGACCATCGAATGGGCCGAGAAGAAGTTCCGCAACAAGCCAGAGGTGGCGGCGGCCAATATCGCCGCCTTCAAGGCCGGCTACAACTTCGGAATCACCACCGACGCCACCCGGGTGACCTTCGAGGTGAAGCCCGCCACGCTCCCTCCGGGGACCTACACCAACGTCACGGGCAACACGGCCCTGGCCTGGGGCCTGGTGGCCGCCTCCCAGGCAGCGGACCTCCCGCTCTTCTACGGGACCTACCCCATCACTCCCGCCTCCGACATCCTCCACGAGCTGTCCCGCCACAAGAACTTCGGGGTCAAGACCTTCCAGGCCGAGGACGAGATCGCGGCGGTGGGGTCGGCCATAGGAGCCTCCTTCGCCGGCAACCTGGCCGTCACGGGCTCCTCGGGGCCCGGGATCGCCCTCAAGTCCGAAGGCATCTCCCTCGCCTTCCAGGCAGAGCTGCCGATGATCGTGGTGAACGTGCAGCGGGCCGGTCCCTCCACCGGAATGCCCACCAAGCCGGAGCAGTCCGATCTCCTCTCGGCCCTCTACGGGCGGCATGGAGAGTCCCCACTGCCGGTGGTGGCTGCCGCCTCCCCCTCCGATGCGTTCATGACCGCCATCGAGGCCGCCCGCCTCGCCGTCAAGTACATGACGCCTGCGATCCTCCTCTCCGACAACCACATCGCCAACGGCTCCGAGCCATGGCTGCTCCCGGACGTGGACGACCTGCCCGACATCCGGGTTCCCTTCGCCACCATGCCCAACAGCGATCAGGGCTTCCTGCCCTACATCCGGGACATCGACACCTTCGCCCGCCCGTGGGCGATACCGGGCACTGCCGGAATGGAGCATCGCCTGGGAGGCCTGGAGAAGGACGCCATCACCGGCAACGTCTCCTACGACCCGGCCAACCACCAGTTGATGACCGACAGCCGGGCGTGGAAGGTGGCCAACATCGCCAACGACATCCCGCCGGTGGAGGTGGACATGGCCGGGGAGAAGCCCGGTGACCTCCTCGTCCTGGGGTGGGGCTCCACCTACGGATCGATCAAGGCGGCCGTTCGCCAGGCCCGCAACGCCGGCCAATCCGTGGATCACGCCCATCTTCGCCACCTCAACCCCTTCCCCTCCGACCTGGGAGACGTCCTCACCCGCTACGAGCGGATCCTGATCCCGGAGATGAACACCGGCCACCTGCTCCGCCTCATCCGGGCCGAGTACCTCATTCCGGCGGTGGGGTTGAACAAGGTGGCGGGGGTCCCCTTCCACATAACCGAGATCACAGACAAGATCAACGACCTGATCGACGAGCCGACCGAGAGAGTCCGAGCACAACAATGACGATCCAGGGAACCCACCCGGTGAGAGCATGACCACAACGCACACGAGAGCAGACTTCCAGACCGATCAAGAGGTCAGATGGTGCCCCGGCTGTGGGGACTACACCATCCTCGCCTCCGTCCAGAACTTCCTGGCGACCCTGGACCGTCCCCGGGAGGAATTCGTGTTCGTGTCGGGTATCGGGTGCTCCTCCCGGTTCCCCTACTACGTGAACACCTACGGCATGCATTCGATCCATGGGCGTGCCCCCGCCATCGCCACCGGAATCACGGTGACCCGGCCCGACCTCTCGGTGTGGGTGATCACCGGGGACGGCGACGCCCTCTCCATCGGCGGGAACCATCTGATCCACGCCCTGCGGCGCAACGTGGACCTGAAGATCCTGCTGTTCAACAACCAGATATACGGCCTCACCAAGGGCCAGTACTCCCCCACCTCCGAGGAGGGGAAGCGGACCAAGTCTTCACCGGTCGGTTCCATCGACCATCCCTTCAACCCGGTGAGCCTGGCCCTGGGAGCGGAGGCGTCGTTCGTGGCCCGCACGCTGGACATGGATCGCAACCACACGACCGAGATCCTGAAGGCGGCCTACGAGCACGAGGGGTCCGCCCTCATCGAGATCTATCAGAACTGCAACGTGTTCAACGACAAGGCGTTCATCCAGCTGACCGGCAAGGAAGAGCGGGCCCACAACCGCATCAACCTGGTCCAAGGCCAGCCCATCACCTTCGGCCCCGACGGCGAGAAGGCGGTGATCCTGGAGGGAGCGGAGGCGCGCATCGTCGACACGGGCTCGGTGGATGCCTCCCGGATACTCGTCCACGACGAGACCCGCTCCGATCCCACCGTGGCATTCGCCCTCTCCCGCCTGTCACACGGACCTTACGGCCCCACCCCTCTGGGGGTGTTCCGCCGGGTGAAGCGCCCCACCTACGAGTCCCAGCTCGAGTACCAGGTGGCGGCCGCCCGTAAGAAGCAGGGACCCGGTGACCTGGCCACCCTGATCCGCTCGCACGGCACATGGACCGTGGACGCCGACGGGCGCAGCAACGGGGCCGGGACCAACGGATCCTCCAACGGATCGGGCTAGATCCTCACCACTCCATCAATACCTTGCCCGACTCCCCGGAGCGGACCTTCTCGAACGCCTGCTCGAACTCGGCTGCCGGGTAGCGGTGGGTGATCACCGCTCCCACCTCCAGGCCGCTCTGGAGCATGGCCGACATCTTGTACCAGGTCTCGAATATGCGCCGCCCGTATATACCCCGCAGGGTGAGTCCCTTGAAGATCACATCGCCTACGTCCAGGCGGACGTCCCCGGAGGGAATCCCCAGCACTGCGACCTTGCCGCCGTGGTTCATGACATCCAGGAGCTGGTTGAAGGCGCTCTCGCTGCCGGACATCTCCAGGCCCACGTCAAAGCCTTCCACCATCCCCAGCTCCCCCATCACGGACCCCAGGTCCTCCTCCGTCACGTTCACGGCCCGGTCCACACCGCCCATCCCCGAGATGAGGTCGAGCCGGTAGGGGTTGAGGTCGGTGGCCACCACGAAGCGGGCTCCGATATGGCGGACGATGGCTGCCGCCATGATCCCGATCGGTCCGGCACCGGTGATCAGGACGTCCTCGCCTACCACGTCGAAGGCGAGGGCGGTGTGGGTGGCGTTGCCGAGGGGATCCAGCACAGCCGCCACGTCGTCGGGGATGTGGTCGGGAACGGGAAACACGTTCTGGGCCGGCAGTGCCAGGTACTCGGCGTAGGCGCCCGCCCTGCTCACCCCGACCGAGGTGTGGTTGTGGCAGAACTCCCGCCTCCCGGCCCGGCAGTTCCGGCAGTGCCCGCAGGTGACGTGGCCCTCGCCTGCCACCCGCTCCCCCGCCTGGAGGCCGGCCACGTTGGCTCCCACCTCCACGATCTCGCCCATGAACTCGTGTCCCACCACCATCGGCACCGGGATCGTCGAGCGGGCCCACTCGTCCCAGGCGTGGATGTGCAGGTCGGTGCCGCAGATGGAGGTCTTGTGGACCCGGATCAGGACCTGGTCGGGCTGGATCTCGGGAACGGGCACGTCCTCCATCCACAGGCCCGGCTCGTCCTTCGCCTTGACCAGGGCCCTCACTCCAGCACCCCCACCTCGGAGCCGACCGCCACGAAGGCGTCCACCGCCTCATCCACCTGCTCGGCGGTGTGGGCTGCAGACATCTGTGTGCGGATGCGCGCCTGCCCGCGGGGAACGACGGGAAAGGAGAAGCCGATCACGTACACCCCCCGGTCCAGGAGGGCCGAGGCCATCTCCCCCGCCTTGCGGGCGTCGCCCACCATGACGGGGACGATCGGATGCTCGGTGCCGGTCAACCTGAAGCCCGCCCCGACCATGCCCTCACGGAACCGGCGGGCGTTCTCGGCCAGCCGCAGCCTCAACTCGTCCGACTCGTCCAGCAGGTCCAGCGCCCGCAGCGACGTGGCGGCGATGACGGGAGCGAGGCTGTTGGAGAAGAGGTAGGGGCGGGAGCGCTGGCGCAGCAACTCCACTACCTGGGAGCGCCCGCTGGTGTAGCCGCCGGAGGCACCACCCATTGCCTTGCCCAGCGTCCCGGTGAGGATGTCCACCCGGTCGCGGGTTCCGGTCAGCTCGGGGGTACCACCACCTCTCTCGCCGACGAACCCGACGGCGTGGGAGTCGTCCACCATCACCAGGGCGTCGTAGCGGTCGGCCAGCTCACATATGGCGGGAAGGTCCGCCACGACCCCGTCCATGGAGAAGACCCCGTCGGTGGCGATGAGGCGATGACGGGCGTCCTGGGTCTCTTTGAGGGCCGACTCCAGCTCACCCATGTCGTTGTTGGCGTAGCGATAGCGACGCGCCTTGCACAGGCGGATCCCGTCGATGATCGAGGCGTGGTTGAGCGCGTCGGAGATCACGGCATCCTCCTCGCCCAGGATGGTCTCGAAGAGTCCGGTGTTGGCGTCGAAGCAGGAGGAGTAGAGGATCGTGTCCTCCGTTCCCAGGAACTGCGATATCCGCTCCTCCAGGCGCCGGTGGACTGTCTGGGTCCCGCAGATGAAGCGCACCGATGCCATCCCGTACCCGTACCTGTCCAGGGCTTCCTGCCCGGCCTGGATGAGGGCGGGATGGTCGGCCAGGCCCAGGTAGTTGTTGGCACAGAAGTTGAGG
>JBKHJQ010000180.1:0-5687 GCA_046538055.1 Actinomycetota bacterium | reverse complement strand
GGGTAATGCTATGTCGTCTCTGCCAGAACACCAGGAAGGGGTGGGGGGTTGGGGTATCCGATCGACGCCCAGGGCATGACCAAGATCTACCCGTCCAGTGGGGAGGGCGTGAGCCAGGTGGATCTAGAGGTCCCCGAAGGTGCGATCGTGGGTTTGATCGGGCCGTCGGGCTCCGGCAAGACCACGACAGTGCGCCTTCTCACCGGCCTGCTGCGACCCGATTCGGGATCCATAGTGGTGCTGGGGTCGGATCCGGCTCGCTTCGGTGGCCACACCCGTTCCCGGATCGGCTATCTGCCCCAGGTGTCCGCCCTCTACGAGGCCCTGACGGTTCGCGAGAACGTCGACTTCGTTGCCTCCCTGCACGGTTTGCGCGGCCGGAGGAGAGCCCGGGCCTGCGACCGGGTCCTGGCCTTCGTGGAGATGGAGGATGCCCAGGATCTGAGGGTGAACCAGATATCGGGGGGCATGCGTCGACGCGTGGGGCTGGCATCCGCCCTCGTGCATGAGCCCGACCTCATGTTCCTGGACGAGCCCACCGCCGGGCTGGATCCGATCCTCCGGCGCCGGATCTGGGAGCACCTCTCCGACCTGGGCGGCCAGGGGAGGACCCTGATCGTCACCACCCAGTATGTGAGCGAGGCGATCTACTGCGACTACATCGCCCTGCTCACCGCAGGGCGCATGATCGCATGGGGACCGCCCGAGGAGCTGCGGCGCCGTGCCTACGGCGGCGAGCTGGTGGACGTGGTCTTCGCAGGGCGAGTTCCCTGGCCGGTCGTGGACGACATCGCCGCCAAGGTGGAGGCGATGGAGGTCGACTCCCGAGGTCCCCGCTCGGTGCGCCTCACGGTGGCGGACGCGGGTTCCGCCATCCCGCTCGTCACCTCCGCGGCCGACGAGGCCGGTGTCGCCCTGGTGGAGGCGGAAAGGGTGGTGCCCGACTTCGACGACGTCTTTGTGCGGATGGTGGACTCTCACCGGTCCACCGTGTGACCATCGGATGCGCTCGATATCGACCATCGTGGCCTTCGCCGGCAAGGAGATCCGCCAGGTCCTCCGCCAACCCCGGCTGATGGCGGCGCTCGTGGTGGGTCCCTTCGTGATCCTGGGGCTGTTCGCCGCCGGATTCCAGGCCGACCCGCCTCCCCTCGCCACGTTGATCGTGCTACCCGAAGACTCCGGCTTGTCCCAGCAGGTGGGCGAGGTGGAGGAGGCGTTCGGCGACGACCTGGAGATGGTGGGAACGACCACCCAGGAGGCGGAAGCGCGGCGGCGCCTGCTGGAGGGGGAGGTCGACCTGGTGGTGGTGGCGCCCGAAGATGCGCCCGAGACCATCCGTGGCGACGAGCACGCCACCATCATGATCCTGCACGACCGCCTGGATCCCTTCGACCGCGCCTACATCACCGTCTCGGCCCGATCCACCGTGGATGAGCTGAACCGCCTGGTTCTGGCCGAGGTGACCCAGGGTGCTCAGGAGCAGGTGGGCGACTACGACGACGCCGTGCCTGCTGCCCGGGCCAGCATGGGTCGGATGGCCGAAGCCCTCCGGCGGGGAGACGAGGAGGAGGCGCGGCGGTCCCGGGAGGAGGCCGTGGACTCGCTGGACGTCGTCCAGCAGCAGCTCGGCCTGTCGTCCCGGTTCCTGGACGGCGTCGATCGCTCGCTGGGAGCGGAGTCGAAGTCCCTGGACGGGGAAGTGACCGACACCCGCGACCGGATCGACCAGATCGACGAATCCGACCCGGCCGCCGCCGAGGAAGCGGAGGAGATCGAAGCCCGGTTGGCGGAGGTGGAGGAGGGCCTGGCCGACTTCCGTTCCATCTCTCCCGACGTCCTCGTTCGGCCCTTCGTGGCCGATACGAATCTCATCGGTGGGGAGGATGTCCCTCTCACGGCCTACTACTCGCCGGGCGTGGTGGTGGTCCTCCTGCAGCACGTGGTGCTCACGTTCGCCGCTCTCTCGGTGGTGAACGAGAGATCCACCGGATCCACCGAGCTGTTTCGGGTGGGCCCGGTCCGGGTCCTGGAGTTCCTGGCGGGCAAGTTCCTCGGATATGCGTTCCTGGGCGTGATGGTGGGAGCCTTGCTCATGGCTGTGATCGTCCTGGCATTCGGCACCCCCATGCAGGGATCCTGGTTGTGGGCGGGCACGGTTCTGGCTCTCACGATGACCGCCTCCCTCGGACTCGGGTTCGTGATCGCCGCCGCGGCATCCTCCGATGTGCAGGCGGTGCAGTTCTCGATGCTGTCGCTGCTGTTCACCATCTTCTTCAGCGGGATGGTGGTCTCGCTCAGCCGGCTGGCAGACGGGGTGCGGCAGGCGGCGTTCCTGGCACCGGCCACCGCCGGGACCCAGGGCCTGCAGGATGTGATGTTCCGGGGCTCGCCCCCCGAAGCCATCCACCTGTGGATCCTCGCAGGATACGGGGTCCTCGCCCTGGCGATCGCCTACCTGTGGCTGTGGCGCCGCCGGGTAGCGTGAAGGTCAGGAGCCGAGCGGCACCCAGGTCACGTCCACCTCCACCGACGACGCCCCCACCGCCACCGAGCGCTCTGCTTCCACCCGCCAGTTGTCCACGCCCTCTTCCGGCAGCACCGGTAGATGCCTATCGCAGCGGCGCCAGGGCCCGTCGACGTGGCAGCCCTGGAATGAGCTGAGGATCTGGAAGCGGATGCCGTTGGAGGTGATGATGAAGATGTCGATGTCGTCGGACTGCTCCAGGGGGAGAGCCACCTCGATATCGAGCGAGTGCCGGGAAGGATCGAAGGCCAGGAGCGGTCCGGCGGCCAGGGTCCCGTCCTCGGGGAAGGCGACCCTTGCCTCGGTGCTTCGCTCACCGATGGGAACGAGTCCCAGCGCCCCTGAGCATGCCATGGTCAGGGTCGCCGCGGCGAGCACGAGCAGTCGGCGCATCCCGCACCCGAGCCTACCCGGCGGGTGGGCGCTGCGGCTGATATCGCCGCTCGGTACCCGGGCCCATCCACGACATCGGCCGGCGGCGCTCCGACGCCGGATCGTGATGACCGCGGCGGTTCGACTACCTTGCAGATCGAAGCCATCGACGAAGGAGATGATGCCCATGGCCCTGGACAGCACCGGACGCGCTCATTGGGAAGGCGACCTGTTCTCCGGTGGGGGAACCGCGAGCCTGGACACCGGAGCAGCGGGCCCTTTCGACATCAATTGGAAGGCTCGGGCCGAGGAGCACGGTGGCGTCACCAGTCCCGAGGAGCTCATCGCCGCCGCCCACGCCTCCTGCTATTCGATGGCGCTCTCCAACGGCCTCGCCAAGGCGGGTCATCCTCCCGCCAGCCTGGACGTGGAGGCCACCGCCACCTTCGTGGCCGGTGAGGGGATCACCCAGATGGTCCTCAAGGTGGAGGCGAACGTGCCCGGCATGAGCGCCGACGAGTTCCAGGACGCCGCCCAGACGGCCAAGGACGGCTGCCCCGTCTCCCAGGCCCTGGCCGGCAACGTCCCCATCAGCCTGGAGGCGAACCTGGCCTCGGCCTGAGGATCCCGGGCCGACCGCCGCCGATGAGGTGACGGAACCCGCCCGCGCACCAGTCCCGTCGTTCAGGAACGGCGCTGCAGAGCCCGGGGGCCGGCGCGCAACCAGCAAGCAGCCACGTGGTTGTGGGAGTCCGGCACCTCCATCAGGCCCGGGTCCTCGGTGTCGCACAGGCCCACCTCGGCGATGGGGCAGCGGGGGTGGAACCGACAGCCGGGCGGAGGATCGATGGGGGAGGGGATCTCACCGCGCGGCATGGGCTGGGTCCGGCGGTGGCGCGGATCGGGTACCGGCACGGCCTCGAGCAGGGCCTGCGTGTAGGGGTGGGCGGGGGACCCGTACACGGTCTTGAGCGGTCCCACTTCCACGATCCTTCCCAGGTACATGATGGCGATCCGATCGCACACGTACTTGGCGGTGGCCAGGTCGTGGGTGATGAACAGGTAGGTGAGGTCGAACTCGCTCTTGAGGCGCATCATCAGGTCGAGGAGGGCGGACCTGACCGAGACGTCCGCCATGGCGATGGGCTCGTCCGCCACGATCAGCTCGGGACGGGTCACCAGGGCACGGGCGATGACGACGCGCTGTCGCTGGCCACCGGAGATCTGGTGGGGGTACTTGTCGTAGAAGCCGGCGGGAGGCGCCATCTCCACCGCCTCCAGCATCTCGTACACGCGTCGTTTCCGCTCCGGGTCGGTGAGGTCGGGCTCGTGGATCTCCAGGGGATGGCCGATGGCCTGGCCGACGGTCATCCGGGGGTTGAGCGAGGCGAGCGGATCCTGGAAGATGATCTGCATCCGGGCTCGCAGCCGGCGCATCTCATTGGAGGGGACCTCTGCCAGATCCCGTCCCTCGAACCGCACGGTTCCCTCGGTAGGCTCCAACAGGTTCAACACCAGCCGCCCGACGGTGGACTTGCCGGAGCCGGACTCGCCGGCCAGTCCCAGGACCTCTCCGCGCCGGATCTCGAAGTCGACACCGTCCACCGCCCGGACCGCCGGAACATGGCCCCGGTGCAGGAGCGAGGCCAGGAACCCGGTCTGGACGGGAAAATGCTTCTTCAGCTCGCTCACCTCCACCAGGGGCGGAGCGGTGGAGGTCGAGCCGCCACCCTCGTCGGTCGAACGTGCCTCCCCCTCAAGCATGGGCGTCCACCTTCTCGGGATGGGGCTGATGCAGCCAGCACGCCACCCGGCAGTCGGGTGAGGCGCCCTCCACCGGGTCGAAAGGCGGGTTGAGGATCGGGCAGATGTCCTCCATCATGTAGGGGCAGCGGGGATGGAAGCGGCAGCCCGTCGGAGGCGAGGCAAGGTCCGGCGGGGAGCCCGGCATCTTGTAGAGCCCGCCCGATTCCAGTTCGATGTTCGGGACCGAAGCCAGCAGGCCCTCCGTGTAGGGATGCCGTGGCTTCTCGAAGACCTCGTTGACCTCACCCAGCTCGGCCATCTGCCCGGCGTACATGACCGCCACACGGTCGGCCACCTCAGCCACCACGCCGATGTTGTGGGTAATGAGGAGGATCGTGAGGTCGAACTCGTCCCGCAGGTCCTTGAGCAGATCGAGGAACTTCGCCTCCACGATCACGTCCAGGGAGGTGGTGGGCTCATCCGCGATGATCAGGTCGCAGTTGAGGGCCATGGCCAGGGCGATCATCACCCGCTGGCGCATTCCACCCGACATCTGGTGGGGGTAGTCGGTGAGGCGCTCTGGGCGGATGCCGAGGCGCTCCACCAGGTTCTCGGCCCGCCGGCGGGCGGCTTCCTCACTCCAGTCGGGCTGGTGGGTGAGCATCGTCTCGGTGAGGTGCTCGACTATCCGCTGGACGGGATTGAGCGAGGTCATAGGATCCTGGAACACCATCCCCAGGCGGCTGCCGCGCAGGTCCCGCATCTCCCGGTCGGAGAGGGTGAGGAGGTCGCGTCCATCGAACCACAGCTCCCCGCCCGTGATCCGGGCGGATCCGTTGCGGAGGCGCATCAGCGCCTTGCCGAAAGTGGATTTGCCGCAACCCGACTCGCCCACCAGGCCCAGGATCTCTCCCCGCCGGATGTCGATCGAGACGTCCTCCACCGCCCGCACGACACCCGTGCGGGTCTCGTATTCGACCGTCAGGTCCTTCACCGAATAGAGGACGTCTGCCATCAGCGGTCCCGCAGCTTGGGGTTGAGT
>JBKHJQ010000179.1:0-5712 GCA_046538055.1 Actinomycetota bacterium | reverse complement strand
CCTGTACGCCCTGGAGGAGATCGACCGCCTGCTGGACGAAGAACCCGCTGGGAACGGGACTGCGCCGGCAGGCGGCCGAGCAGGCCTGGCTAGGGGCGTGCCTCCAGCACCTGATGGACAGGAGCCTCCGCCACCTGGCGGAACCGCGTGAACCCCGCCTCCTCGAAGATCTCTGCGATGGCAGAGGGACCGGCCTGTCCCCCCAGGGCATACCCCACCTCCTGAGACAGAGAATTGGGCACACACACGAAGGTCGACATGGCGTAGCCCAGGCGCCCAAGTGGGTGGAGGTTCTGCTCTGTGCGATCCCCGGACCGTATCTCGACGAGCATGACGGCGCCGTCGTCGGCCAAGGCCTTCCGGGCGTAGGCCGCCGCCCCCACCGGGTCGCCGAAGTCGTGAAAGGCGTCGAAGAAGCAGATCAGGTCATACCCGCCCTCCTCGGGAACCGGGTACCCGACCGCATCGGACACCTCGAACTCGACCTGCCCGTCGCCGTCGAGACCCGCCTCGGCGGCGCGTCGGCGGGCAGCTTCGATCGAGTCCTCGTGATAGTCGAAGCCGACGAGCTTCGCCTCGGGGAAAGCCTGTGCGAGGAGGATGGTGGAGGCCCCGTGCCCGCAGCCGACATCGGCCACCATCCCACCCTTCTCCAGCCTCTCCTCCACCCCGTCCAGGGCGGGGATCCACTCCTCGATCAGGCCGCTTCGGTAGGCGGGCTTGAAGAAGCTCTCGGTGGCGGTGAAGAGCCTGGGGTCCTGCTCGTGCCAGCCAACTCCCTGTCCCGACTGGAAGGCCTCCTCCAGCTTGGGTTCCACCGCCCATATGGCCGCCATCTGGTCCCATCCGGCCCCCATGAAGACGGGGCTGTCTTCGTTGGCCAGCACGAAGGCATGCTCCGGCGGGAGCTCGTAGGTGCCGCGATCGGGGAAGTAGTCGACGTAGCCTCCCGCGGCCTGATTGTTGAGCCACTCCCGGATGTAGCGCTCGTGCGTGCCGGTACGGCGGGCCAGCTCCGTGGACGTGAGCTGGCCGGCTCCGGCCATGGCGCGGTAGAGACCCATCCGGTGGCCGATATGGGCCAGCGCACTGGAGACCGTGGCCCCGAAGTCATCCACGATCTGTCCGACGAACTGCTCGACCTTCTCCTGGTCTAGAGACATGATCGGCTCCTTTCTGACGTTCGGGGCCGATCCTGGATGAAGCGCCTCTCGCCTTCCTCTCATCTCGCTTTCAGCCGGAGGGTCGAACCAGAGAGACCGGGGACCAGCCGGCCCCCCGCCACCTCCGCCTCCCGAGGCGTCTCTCCTGTGTGATCGAGGCCGGGGCGGGCCGTGTCGGGCTACGAGCCTGATTGCCGGATGTCTCGTCCATCCCCGGTGTGGTCCCACCACCGAAGGACCCGGGTTGCGAGGAACGTCAGCCACGGGGAGGGCTCGCCGGCGGGGACGTCGACCTCGAACCAAACCCTCCCCGGGTGGCGCCGCTCCTGCAGCCACGTCCCGTCCGGCTGCCGGGCGGCACGGATCGCCTCCATCGCATCCGCCATGCGCGCGTCGGGGGCTGTGCCGTCGAGCAGGGACGCCGAGCGGAAGTAATCGGCGGCGTTCAGCACGCTGTAGAACCAGCGGAAGGGATAGGCGAAGTGAAGAGCCCACGGCGCCACGGTCTCGCCGGTGGTGAGTCTGCGAAAGAGACCCCGCTCGAGGAGGTACTCCTCGCCCCCGCGGCGGGCCTCCCGGGTGGCGTCGGTGCCTCCGGTGGCGGATTCGTGGGCCAACAATCCCTTGAGGGAGTTGAGGGTGGAGTGGAACGACGACCGGGTCGAGCCCTCCACCCATTCGCAGTTCCATCCGCCGTCGGCCAGGCGGTGCCGCACGAACCAGTCGGCAAGCGCCTCGACGTCGGCGCCCAGCCACAGGCCGTTGGCCAGGGTCCAGGCGTTGATGCAGCAGTCCACCTCGCCGCCCCAGTAGGGGAGGTCGTCGTACTCCCAGCGGCTGTTCGCGGCCAGCTTCTCCGCCGTCCCCGCCAGCATCGAAGCATCCAGCCCCCATTCCCGCAGCGAGTTGAGCGTCCAGGTGGTCGCCGTCCAGGGCTGGCCCTCTTCCTGCATCTGGGAGTGGCCGAAGTCACCCGGAAAGAAGGCCCCTCCCGCCCATTGGCCGTCGGGGTCCTGGAGGGCCAGAAGCCTCGCTCCGAACCCCTCGGTCGCCACCCGGGACCGGGTGGCCTGCCACGTCTCCTCCGGTGCGCCCACCAGGTCTCGCTCCACCTGCCAGCGCAGGGCGGGGTCGGAGTCGAGCATCCACTCCACAAGGGTGCGATCCATGCGGCGAGAGAATACCGCCGGCTCCTTTCCACGGTCGGACCGGCTGTCACATCTCGCCTGCGGGCGGTGTCTCCATGTCCATACCGCGAGGACAGGAGAAGACTTGGCAGCCACCACCCGGATACCCAAGGCGGAGATCACCGGGATCTACGGCACCATCGTGAAGAGGCTCAGCACGAAGATGCTGGGCGACGTGGCCGAGCCGCTCGGGGTCTACTGGCACCACCGCCCGCTGCTGAAGTTCTACTTCGGCCTGGGCCAGAGGTCGAGCAAGTGGAGCGAATGCGACGAGAACCTGAAGTCACTGGCCCACATGGCCGTGGCGTCACTGGTGGGCTGCACCTGGTGCCTGGATTTCGGCTACTTCACGGCGCACAACGAAGGCCTGGACGAGCGGAAGGCCCGGGAGGTGCCGCGGTGGCGGGGGTCGGATGTGTTCACTCCCCTGGAGAAGGACGTGATGGAGTACGCCGAGGCCATGAGCCGGACGCCTCCCACGGTCACCGACGACCTGTCGGCGCGACTGCTGGAGGCTCTGGGTGCCCCGGCCCTGGTGGAGCTGTCTGCTTACGTCGCCCTGGCGAACGTGTACACGCGGACCAACGTGGCGTTCGGCATCGAGGCACAGGGGTTCGCCGCCGCCTGCGGGCTGCAACCCCTGGCGGAGCCGTCGCCCTCGGCGCGGGCGTAGCCTCGACCCGTGGCCGACGACCCTTTCCTGACCCACCGCCGCCTCCTCTTCACGGTCGCCTACGAGATGCTGGGCTCCGCCTCCGATGCCGAAGATGTCGTCCAGGAGACCTGGCTGCGCTGGGCCGGCGTCGACCAGAGCGGGGTCTTCGATCCCCGCGCCTACCTGGTGCGCATCGTCACCCGCCAGGCCCTCAACCGCCTCCGCACCCTGGCGCGGAGGCGGGAGGACTACGTCGGGGAGTGGCTGCCCGAGCCGCTGCAGACGAGTCCCGACGTGGCAGAGGACGTGGAGCTGGCCGAGAGCGTCTCGATGGCGATGCTCACGGTCCTGGAGACTCTGGGCCCGACAGAGCGGGCGGTGTTCGTGCTGCGAGAGGTCTTCGACGTCCCGCATACCGACATCGCCGAGGCCATCGGCAAGACCCCGGCCGCAGTGCGCCAGATCGCCCATAGAGCGCGGGAGCAGGTGGCGGCGCGCCGCCCCCGGATGGACGTGAGCCCGGCCGAGCAGCAGGCGGTGGTGGAGCGGTTCCGCTCCGCGGTGGCGACCGGCGATCTGCAGAGCCTTTTCGACGTTCTTTCCCCCGACGTCGTGCTGGTCGCAGACGGAGGAGGGTTGGTGCCCGCCTTCCGGCGACCGGTCGAGGGCGCGGACCAGGTCGTCAGCAAGCTGGCCGGCTTCAGTGGGTTCGCAGACCGCGCCGACGTGGCTGCGATGTGGCTCAACGGCTCCCCGGCAGTGCGAATCGACCTCGACGGCGAGTTGAACACGGCGGTCAGCCTGGTCGTCGAGGCAGGGCGTATCACACGCATCTACGCGGTCCGCAACCCCCACAAGCTCGCCCGGCTGGGTGAGGCCATGCACCTGAGCCGCACCCCCTAGAGCCGGTCACTCCGAGAGTAGGGCACCCGATGGTCGGTCGGCCATCAGAACGGCTCGGGCGAATCGTCTTGGCGATCGCCGCGCGTCGGTCGGCCAGCACCGACAGGATCCCACCGAAGCTGTGACACGTCAGGTGCGGCCCCATATCGCTCCCAAGTCGGCTGGTCGTCGCCGATTTCAAAGACCGCAGGAGCGTTCAAGACAGATACGGCCCGATCCTCCATAGTTAAGGCGAGCCATCCGAGAGAGGATCCATGGGAAGCTATGCCTTCGAGGTCAGTAGAGAGATCGACGCTCCCATCGACCGAGTGTGGGAGTACCTGGTCAGCCATGACGAATGGCGGCGCCCGTTCATCGAATCGGTGAGGAAGCTCTCCGACGGAGTGTTGGAGGTCGGTACTCGCTACGAGAATCGGGGGAAGCTCGGTCCCAGGGAGCTTACGCTTATCAACGAGATCACCGAGCTCGATCCACCGCACCGTCTGGGGTGGCGCCAGGTCAACACCGACGCCCCGGTGGTGACCAACCGCGGAACCTACACCCTCGAGCAACTCGATGATCGACGGACCCGCTTCACCCTGTCCGTGCGGAGCACCACCAACGGATTGGCCTCGATCCTCGCTCCTGTCATGCCGTGGATGGCCAAGCGGGTCATGGGCCCCAAGCTCATGGGGCAACTCGAACAAGGCATCGCGCAGACACAGAACGTATAGAGCTACGCTACACCCTCGACTTCGAGGCGCGAGCTCACGGTTCCCACGAAGCGCGGGTCCCCGGCGACGATCGATGGTGGGAACGCGAAGAACGAAACGAACGAGCGAGTGAAGTGGGCGGCGTCAGCGAAACCAGCCATATGAGCGGCATCGGCAACCGACCATCCACCTCGCAGCAATAGGTCGGTCGCCGAGATGGTCCTACGCCACAGCACCCACCTCCGCAGCGACAGGCCGGTCTCGGCGCGGATCAAGTGCTGGAGCCGTGACACCGACAGACCGACAGCTGAAGCCAACTCCTGGACCCGTGGAAGATGAGTCGCGCCTTCGACCTTTCCCAGCACCTCGATCACCCGGGGATCGGGTGAAGCCTGGCCACGCCACTCACCGATCAGCATCGCCAGCAGGCGGTCCCATCGCGGGCGGCCGTCGTATGAGACGTCGAGGGCCTCGGGGAGACGTGGTGCCAGCCCGATCAGGCGATCGACGCGCTCATCTGAGAGGACGGCGACATCGTGCTCCCCTAGGTAGGTCCGGGCCAGGGCTCGTCCGCCCCTCGATCTAGGGTCGATCCATCCTCCGAAAGCGATCTCGTCTCCGGAATCCACACCGTGCTCGACATCGGTGGCGACGATCGTGCCCCTCGCCCTGACCCATCCTGACTGCTCGGTCCAAATTCCGATCGGCTCGCCCAGGGACAGCACCAGCTGGACCGCCACGTGGCGGTGGGTGACGTCGGGCGGCGAGGTGATGTCGGTCATCACCATCGCCTCCGCCTCCCAGAACCACACTCGGCTGAACGTCCCCGTGACCTCGGCCCGTTTCGTCATCACGTCCAACTTAGGAACTCCCCGCCCAGGACGCCTGGGCCTATCGATCTAGAAGCCCTCGCCGGGGGCGTATCGAGCCGCACTGGTTCGATGTCGACGGCCAATGAGTGGCCCCATTGAGACTGTCCTCGAACCCCCAACGCCTGAGGATCGGACGTCAAGAGGTCGCCGCCGCGGGGGTGCGAGGGGGTCGTCCCCCTATGCACGATCAGAACTGTGGGCCCGGCAGGACTTGAACCTGCAACCAACGGATTATGAGTC
>JBKHJQ010000178.1:0-5719 GCA_046538055.1 Actinomycetota bacterium | reverse complement strand
GCCCAAGGGCCAGCCCGCAGTCGATGCGCGAAAACCAGGTCAGGGGCGGACTATGTAGATGGTCAGCTCCAGGTCGTCCCCGCCCCGGCCCAGGCCCACCGCTATCGCCGAGTTGAGCCAGGCCAGCTCCTCGTTGCCGGTCTGGAACGTGATGAGCTCCTGGGGGGAGGCGGTGCGGTCCTCGTGCACGACGCTCACCCCTCGGGCCTGATAGGAGACGGTCTCCCTCTTCTCCCCGATGGTGGCATGTATGTCCAGGTCCATGTTCCCGTCGCCCCGGACCGTGACGTAGTCGACGCCCGCCACGGGCCTCTCCCCCTCCCAGTGGGGACTGGTGGCCGCACCGTCGAAGGGGAAATCGATCCGGGTCCCGGCGGGTGTGTGACCGACCAGGCGCGGGGTCATGGAAGCCCGCACCGTGCAGAACTCCTCCAGCGAGGCCAAGATTCTCCCTTCAGCGGACGCCTCCCCAGGCTAGCCAGCCGACCGGGAGACCGCTCTGCGGTCGTAGTCGAGCAGCCAGGGAACGACCTGGTCGAAGAACTCCCTCGCCTCGCGCTCCGCCAGCACCTGGACGGCGTGATTCATGAGCATCACCTGGCGTGCCGCCCAGTACGCCTCCAGCTCGGCCCGGTCGCGAACCGGCCATATCCCGTGCTCCTCGTAGCCTTCCCGGAAGGCCGCCACCATCGAATCCAAGTCGTCCCGGGTGCGCGTGCCGTAGAGGGACACGGCGATGTCCTGGGCGGGCAGGGCCAGCATCACATCCTCGAAGTCGATGGCCCACGCCCGCCCCATGTAGAGGTGGACGTTCCATTCGTGCAGGTCGCCGTGCACCACCATCGGCGTCCCCTCCGCCCACCGCCCGGTGATGAAATCGTCGCACATGGCGGCGGTGCGGCGTATCAGGGGGCGCAGGCCGCTGAACAGATGGTCGTAGCGAAAGTCCTCGACCACATTCGGGTCGAGTTCCTCGGGGTAGTAGAAAGTCCGGTCCCAGCGCCGGAGCTCCAGCCCGGACGGGGGCCGCCACGAGCCGTGCCGGTGCAGCAGCGCCGAGATCCGCCCCATCGCACGGTACCCCGACGTACCCGCTCCCCTCCCCAGCGGCTCTCCCGGGACCCAGGTGAACAGCACGCAACCCCGCCGGGTGTCGCCCTCACCCAGCTCCACCACCCGCCGCCCATCGGGAGTCGCTATGGGCTCCGCCAGGTTGAGACGGGTGTCGGCCACCAGCGAGGACAGCCAGGCCACCTCGATCTGGAGGTTGGCGGGGATGCTGGATAGTGGCTGGCCCACCCGCAGCACGAGCCGTCGGCCGTCGCTCAAATCCACCCGGAAGAGCACGTTGCTGTGGGTGGCCAGGTGGGTGAAGTTGGCCACCGACAGCCGGTACTGGGACTCGACCAGGCCCCGGGCGGCCGCCAGCAGGGATTCGGGCAGAGCGGATCTCACGTCCCACACGATACGGGATATGCCACCGGCGGTCGGTGGGACAGGGGGCCCCTCTCAGCTCCCGACCCTGCGTCGGTGCCACTTCTCCCACAGCACCAGCATGGAAGGAAGCACCAGGATGGATGCCACCAGTGCCAGGCCGATGGCGAACACCGTGACCTGGCCCATCTGACGGAACGGCACCAGGCTGGAGGTGATGAGGATCCCGAATCCGGCCATGGTGGTGAACGCCGAACCCGCCAGCGCCCCTCCCGTGTGGGTGGTGGTGGAGCGGATCGCCTCCTCGATGTCGTCCATCTCGTTGCGATCCTCCTCGAAGCGCCGCGCCAGATGGATGGTGTAGGGAACGCCGATACCGATGGCCAGGGCGGCCAGGGTGGCGGTGACCGGCCCGAAGGGAATCCCGGTGGCGTACATGAGGCCGTAGGTCCACATCACGACCAGCACAACGGGCAGGATCGTTATCACTCCCAGGAAGGGGCGGCGGTTCCACACCAGGAAATACAGGACCAGGACCACTCCCGCCGCCGCCAGGGTGAGGAACAGGGACCAGCTCTGGGATGCCGTCAGCTCGTTGACGACCACGTCACCCACGATGTTCTGGCTGGTGGCGATGGCGTCGGCCCCCTCCTCCTCCAGGGGGTCGAATGCCCGGTCCAGGGCATCCCGCAGCCCGCTCACCTCTGTCTCACCCGCAGAGGTCCGCACGTCGAACAGGACGTGGGTGAGCCGACCTTCCTGGAAATGGGCGACCGCCTCCGCCCGCTCCGGGGCAGCCTCCCTCAGAGCGTCGTAGAGGGGCATCATGTCGGCACCATCGGGAACCCGGAGGTCGGTTCCCAGGCCCACCTCCTGGGCGGCGCCCAGCACGGGGGGAGGGGCCGAGCTGGGGCCCTGGGCGAACTGCTCCTGGAGCAGGGACACCGGGGAGTCGGCGTCCGGCACCTCCCCGCCCTGGGTCTGGAAGGAGAACACCCACTCGACGCCGGCCAGATCCTCGTTCGCCTCCAACATCCGGTTCCAGTACTCGCCGCCGGCCAGGTCGCCTCCGGCCGGGGCGGAGACGAGGACCTGGGTCTGCTCGCCGAAGCCCCCTCCGAACTCGGATTCCAGGATCTCCATCGTCTGCACGGCCGGGGCATCCTCGGGGAGGAAGTCGGTGAAGCTGAAACGCGTCTCCAGCTGGGTGAAGCCGTAGTAGCCGAAGCCGCCCAGCACCAGCGCGACCGCCAGGGCGGCATAGGGGACCCGCTCGGCGATCACGGCGGTTCGACCCATCAGCTGGGGAAGCAGCCGCTGGCCGTGATGGCCCATCGATTCGACCGGAAGCCGACCGGCGCCCTCCGCCCTGCGATCGACCAGGACCCGGAGCGCGGGGACGAAGGTCATCATGAGAACGAAGGAGAAGACGATCCCCAGGGCGGCCAGGATCCCGAAGTCGGTGAGGGCGGGAACCGGGTTGGCCAGGTTGGTGAGGAAGCCGATGGCGGTGGTGAGGGTGGCCAGGACGAGAGCCACGCCCGATGTCTCCAGGGACAGGGACATCGAGTCGTCCACCGACATCCCCTCTCCCACCTCCTCCCGGTAGCGGCTGATGAGGTGGATGGCGTAGTCGACACCCAACCCGATGATGAGGATGGGCACCACCTGGGTGGGAGCGGAGAAGGCGCTTATCACGCCCGCCCGCTCCAGGAGCACGCCGGCACCCTGCATCATCCCGATCGCCATGAGGATCGTGGCCAGCGTCAGCGCCATGTCCGCCACCGTTCGCCGCCCGGAGCTGAACAGCCCGCTCCCGCCGCGAGGTCGAACCCAGTAGACGAACAGCAGGATGGCAACGATGATCATCCCGGCGAAGGCGAAGAGGCGTCCCACCTCCGAGGTGAACTCGTCCACCTCCCCGAACAGGAGATTGAAGCTGAACGGCCGGACCTCCAGATCGCTGTCGATCTCGTCGAGGGCGGCGGCTATCTCCTCCTCGACCGCGATCTGAGCATCGAAGGACTCGGTATCGCCCCCGTTCTCCACCTCCAGGAAGGCGAGGACCAGCCCGGCCGAGGCGGTGGCACCGTCGGCGTCCTCGGCCAGCAGGCCTGAGATGAAGCCCGACTGCTCGGGAGGCATCTGGTCGAGGGCCCCCAGGTAGAGCTGATCGACGGTGGAGTCGTCGATGCCCTCCACGGGGATTCCCTGGGACTGGGCCGCTCCCGCCGCCGGAGCCAGGAACGAGACCACTCCCGGCTGCTGGGGAGTGTCGGTGATCATGTCGCCGGCGACGTCGCGGATGGCCTCCTCCACCGCCAGGGCGGTACGCAGACCCTCGGCAGTGACCACGTCTCCCCCCGGATTCCGGATGATGACCTGGAACACCGACTCCTGCTCGGTCCCGAACAGCTCTCCGATCTGCTCCAGCGCGTCGATCTCGGCGTTGTCGGGGGCGAATCCTTCGTTCCCGGTGGCGATCTCCACGTCCTGGGCGAACGAACCGAGGATCCCGGCCACCACGATCGTGGCTATGACGATGGCGAGTGGGGCTCGACGAACCCCCGCCGCGAATGCGCGGACGATGGCCTTCACGAGTGACTCCTACGAAAGCAAAGAGGAAGCGTGCAAAAGTTAGCGCTCGTGAGTTCTTGAGCAGAATCCGGGTCCGCCCGGAGTGCCGCTTGGTGGTCCCTCCCGGCTACGTTCCCCCTATGACTCCCCTCGAAGGGACCCGACTCCGCGGCGAATTCCGGCCCGATGGGGTGTACCTCGACACCCCCACCTACGGGTTGGCCTCCGACCGGGTCCACGAGATGCTCGTCTCGGGACTGGACAGGTGGAGAAGGGGCGTCGCCACCATGGACGAGTACGACGGGGCGGTGGGCCGGTCCCGGAGGCTCCTGGCCGAGATGGTGGGAGTGGACCCGTCCCGGGTAGCCGTGGCGAATCAGGTATCGGTGCTGGCGGGTGTGGTGGCTGCGTCACTCCCGGGCGGTTCCCGGGTCGTCGCCCCCGACAACGACTTCACCTCCCTCCTGTTCCCCCTGCTGGTGCATCAGGACCGGGGCGTGACAGTCCGCACCGTGCCCCTGGACGATCTGGCGCGGGCCATCGACGCGGGGACCGATCTGGTCGCCTTCAGCCTCGTGCAGTCGGCCGATGGCCGGGTGGCCAACGTGGATGCGATCTGTGAAGCAGCCCGCCGCGGCGGCGCCCGCGTCCTGGTGGATGCCACCCAGGCCGCCGGGTGGCTCCCGATCGATGCGGGTCGCTTCGACTACATGCTGGTGGGAGGGTACAAGTGGCTGATGTGCCCCCGCGGCACCGCCTTCCTCACGTTGAGAGCCGAGCACGACGAAGCTCTCAGGCCCCTCCTGGCGGGATGGTACGCCGGAGATGAGGTGTGGGGCTCGATCTACGGCCCCCCGCTGCGGCTGGCATCCGACGCCCGGCGGTTCGACGTGTCGCCCTCCTGACTGGCATGGCTGGGGAGCGTCCCGGCCCTGGAGCTGGTGAATGCGGAGGGCGTGGAGCGGATCCACCGCCACGACGTGAGGCTTGCGAACCTGGCCCGCTCCCGGATGTCCCTACCGGAGTCGGACTCGGCCATCGTCACCATTCCCCTGGGAGACCCCACCCCGCTGCAGGAGCGCGGCATTGCCGCGTCGCTGCGGGCTTCCTCGGTGAGAGTGGGCTTTCACCTCTACAACGACGAACGCGACGTGGATGCCCTGGTGGACGCGGTGCAGATGGCGGGGAGCGGATGACCCTCGCTCACGATCCTCTCTTCTCGATACCGTCCAGCGCCGACAGGAATCGCCGGTTCTCCTCCTCGGTGCCCACGGTCACCCGTATCCACTCTCCCCCGAAGGTTCGCACGATGACACCGGCGCGGATGTAGTCCACAGCCGGCTGGGATGAGCCGGACCGGAACCACACGAAGTTGGCCTGGCTGTCGGCGTGGGGGATACCCCTGTCTGCCAGCGCATCGAGGAGAAGGCGCCTGCCGCGGGCGTTGTCCTCCACCCGGGCTGCCACCCGGGCCGGATTCCCCAACGACGCCCGCGCCGCTGCCTGTCCCACCTGGGTGACGGTGAACGGGGCCTGGGCCCGGCGCATCTCGGCGATGGTGTCGGGATGCGTCACGGCGTACCCGACCCGCAGCGACGCCAGCGAGTACACCTTGGAGAAGGTCCGGGTGACGACCAGGTTGGGCCGCTCTGCCGCCAGATCGACCAGGCTGCGGTAGTCGGCGGCGGTGACGAACTCGTAGTACGCC
>JBKHJQ010000177.1:0-5749 GCA_046538055.1 Actinomycetota bacterium | reverse complement strand
GCCCGGTGCCGATGATGGTGGTGACCGAGCCGTCGGGGTTGACGCGGACCAGGCCGGAGCCGTTGAACGCGGACGGCAGACCGTACTCGCTCCAGCTGAACCCGAGGTCTACCAGCGCCGAGGGGCCGAACCCGCACACCTCCACGTAGGAGGCGAGGCCCAGACCCACCATCCTGCCCTCCTGGCGGGCACGGTCGCGTTCCGCCTTGAGATCATCCCATCCGAAGCGGTCGACGGCGGCATCCAGGTTCTTCTCGTAGTCGCCTGTGTCCATGGCGAACCCGATAGGCGCCATCGCACCCGGGAACTCGGATGCGGGGATGTAGTTGCGGCGCCGCACCTCGGCAGGATCCATGCCGATGGCCGCGGCGTACTCGTCGAGTATCCGCTCCAGGTAGTAGATCGCCTCCGGGCGCCCGGCGCCCCGGTAGGCGTCGGTGGTCATCGTGTGGGTGGTCACACAGTCCAGCTTCAGGTGTATGGGGAACCGGTACTGGCCGGAGCCCACGAACACCCCCAGGAAGGGGATGGCGACCGTGTAGTTCTGTGTGTAGGCCCCCATGTCGCACAGGGCGTGCAACTCGTAGCCCAGCACCTCCCCGTCCCGGGTTCCGGTGATCGTGGCGGTGCCTACCCAGCCGCGGCCCTGGATGGTGCTGTTGGGGGACTCCCTGCGCGTCTCGGTGTACTTGACGGGGCGGCCCAGCCGACGGGAAGCGTAGGCGACGAGGATCTCGTCGTTGTACACGTTCAGCTTGGCGCCGAAGCCGCCGCCCACCTCGGGGGCGATCACGCGGACGGCATTGGACGCCAGGCCGAACGTCTTGGCGATGGCTCCGGCCAGGGCGTGGGGGATCTGCGTGGATGAGTGGACCTCGAAGCGCTGGTAGCCCTCGTTCCACTCCGCGACCACCGACCGGGGCTCGATGGCGGTGGGGATCAGCCGCTGGTTCACCATCTCCCGGCTGACCACCACGACATCGTCCTGCTCCTTGGCCTGGGCGATGGCGCTCTTGGTCTGGGCGATCCCGTCCTCGTCGCCCCAGGGTCCGCCCTCCCAGGTGATGAGGATGTTGGAGTCCAGGTCGTCATGCACCTTGACGCGGTCGGAAGCCGCCTCCTTGATGTCGACCACCGCCGACAGCGGCTCATAGTCGACCACCACCGCCTCGGCCGCGTCCTGGGCCAGGTAGCGGGTGTCGGCCACCACCATGGCGACCGCCTCCCCGGCGTGGTTGACGACACCGTCGGCCAGCAGGGGACGCAGCTTTCCCACCGGCACCTGGGCCAGGAGAGGGCCGAGATGGCGAACGTCCTCGGCGGTGAAGATCCCCCGCACCCCCTCCATGCCCTCGGCGGGGGAGGTGTCCAGGGCGGTGATGCGGGCGTGGGCATAGGGGCTGCGGACGAAGGCCACATGGAGCTGGCCGGAGAGCTTCACGTCGTCGGTGTAGAGGCCGGTTCCCCGGATGAGGGCAGGGTCCTCGGCCCGTCGGACCGTGCCTCCCAGGACGCTGGTCGTGGTGGTCATGCCGACACCTCCTCTTGCTCCCAGTCGGGCGGGGCCGGCTCCTCGCCCCGCATCTTGGCGGCGGCGTACTCGATGGCCCGGACGATGTTGTGATACCCGGTGCAGCGGCAGAGATTGCCCTCGATGGCGTGGCGGATCTCGTCTTCGGTAGGCGACTGGTTGGCTTCCAGCAGCCCCACGCCCGACATGATCATCCCGGGGGTGCAGTAACCGCACTGGAGGCCATGCCGCTCCCAGAAGCCCTCCTGGACGGGATGGAGGTTCCCGTCCGAGGCGAGACCCTCCACGGTCATGACGGAGGATCCGTCGGCCTGAACCGCCAGCATCGTGCAGGACTTGATGGTCATACCGTCGACGAGGACGGTGCAGGCTCCGCAGTAGCTGGTCTCACAACCCACATGGGTCCCGGTCAGGCCCTGATCCTCCCGGAGGAAGTGAACCAGCAGGGTGCGGGGCTCCACATCCGCGGAGACGTCGCGTCCGTTGATCGTCATCGAGACCTTCAATCCGACCTCCTCGTTCTGGGATCCTCACCCGAACCTATCAGGGGAGCGAGCGGCACGTCGCCTCCAGCCGTGGTTTTCCCGCACTCGGCCTCCCCCCGCTTCAAGGACCGGGACCGGCCGGCTCCTCGCCTCCGCTCAGACCGCCGCCCAGCACGATCGCCAGCTCCGACACCAGCCAGCCCAGGAAGGAGAGGACGTCGGCCGCCTCGGGCCGGAGCCGGTCGTAGGCGTCGGGGGAGTCGACACCCCAGCGCGCCGCCAGGACCAGGCGGACGTCGTTGAGTACCCGCAGGAGCGCCTCGGCTTCACCCGTCGAGATCACCGGGTCCTCCCCGGAGCCATGGGCGGTCTCGGTCGCCTCCAGCACCATCTCCACCGCCGAGCGATCGGCCCGCCGGGCCGCGCTCAGCTCGGTTCCGGCGAGCCGCCGCCACTCGGCGTCGGCCTCCGGGTCGTCCAGATAGACGGGAGGATGGAGGCGGGCCGCCCCCGGGTCATCGGAGGAGTCGCCCATCCTCGCCAGAACGGTCAGCACGTCCCCCAGGACCAGGGCCTCCTCGGGTGTGAGGGAAACCTCCACCCCCTCGGGCACCAGCCGAAAGTGCTCCGGCACGGGCTCTACTGCTCTATCGTCGCCCACAAGCCGTGATGGTGGAGTCGGTAGCAGTCGTGCTCGGCCTTCTCGCGTGGCCCGTCCGCCACCACCGACCGGCCCTCGTTGTGGACTTCCAGCATCAGCCTGGTGGCCTTGGTCTCGTCGTATCCGAAGAGCTTGCGGAAGACGTACACGACGTAATCCATGGTGTTGACGGGGTCGTCCCAGACCACGACCTTCCACGCGTCTGCGAGACGCCCGTCCAAGTCGACGTCGGGGTCCCTGACAGGAGTGGTCGTCATCGCTGCCTCATGCAGAACGGTAGGTCCCCAGGAAACGTAAGTCGGAGAGAGTGGCGGGAGGGGGGTCGAAAACGGAGGCGAGGCCGCTCTTGCCGGGGGGGTGGGTGAGATCCACGAAGAACCTGTACGTCCAGGCCCGGTCGGAGGGACGCGACTCGATCCGGGTCAGGTTGGCACCTCTCAGTCCCAGCTCAGTCAGGGCCAGGGCGAGCGCCCCGGGCGTGTGCCCGGTGGTGAACGACACGGTGGACTTGTCCGCGTCGTCGGCGATGGCCTGGTCTCCCGAGGCGAGGACGACGAAGCGGGTGGTGTTGTGATCCCGGTCGATCACATCCGTCATCAGCACCGCCAGGCCACTGGGAGCGGCGGCCACAGCCGGTGCAAGAGCCGCGTCGGAAGGTGTGCGGCCTTCGGCCACCTGCCGCACCGCACCGGCCGTGTCGTGAACCGGGACCGGCTCCCATCCCCAGTGGGTGATGATCGCCTCGGCCTGGCTGAGAGCCTCGGGATGCGAGAGGACGCGCTGGATCTGCTCCATGGCCGTGCCCGGCAGGCCCAGGAGGGCGTGGCGCACCTCCACCAGATGCTCGGCGATGATGCGATTGTCGCCGGGGAGGAGACGGTCGAGCACGGGAAGGACGCTGCCGGTGGTCGAGTTCTCGATCGGGACCACCAGTCGATCCACTTCCTTGGCGGCCAATGCCTCGAAAGCGGCGACGAAGCTCGGGAATCCGACCCGCTCCTCATCGGGGTACAGCTCCCCCGAGGCCCTATCCGAGTAGGAGTAGACCTCGCCCTGGTATCCGATCCGCATGAGGGAACGCTAATGGCCCCCACACGTCAGGCGCGCATCGCCCTCTCAGCGGTTGCGGAGTGCACCTCGGAAAGCGAACCGGGGACCTGCTCCCTCCCCGGTCACATTCTCGGCGATGGACCGCTCCCGCTCCCGTTCCTCCTCGGCCAGGACCGAGAAGATGGTAGGCCGAGCGGGCTTGAACAGACCCGGCGCGGTCACCGGTGTCGATCCATCCCCTGCCGCATCCAGGTCGACCATCACCGCGTCGCACCGGCGACACTCCAGTCGCTGCATGCCTGCGCCCAGTCTCGTCACGACGAAATCATGCTCGCCGAAGCACTGGCCCTGTCCCACTGTTTGCCTCCCAGGCTCCTGTTTCATCACACAGAGTAACAGGCACGGGCAAGATGTTACAGAGCGTGAGGGGCGCTGGGCCGCCAGCCCTACTCCGGGGAGGTCCTCTGGGCCTCGTCCAGCAGCATGGCCAGGTCCGCCACCCGAACGTCGTCCCTCCCCAGCTCCTTGACGCCATCGTCGATCATCACGTAGCAGTACGGGCAGGAGACGGCCACCTCCCCCGCCCCCGTCTCCAGCGCCTCCTCCGCCCGCTCGATGTTGACCTTCTTGCCGGTGTGCTCCTCCATCCAGAAGCGGGCCCCTCCCGCCCCGCAACACAGCGCCCGGGTGCCGTGCCTCCGCATCTCCACCATCGAGACATCCCCGGTGGCCGCCGCCACCTCCCGGGGCGCCATATAGATGTCGTTGTGGCGCCCCAGGTAGCAGGGATCGTGGTAGGTGACGGTGCGGCTACCGCCGTTCCCGGCCGCCCGCGGGAGACGGTCCTGGCGGAGAAGCTCGGCCAGGAGCTGAGTGTGGTGGACTACCTCGTAGGAGCCGCCCAGCTGGGGATATTCGTTGGCGAGCGTGTTGAAGCAGTGAGGGCACTGGGTGATCACCTTCTCCACGCCCAGCTCGTCGAAGGTCTCGATGTTCTGGAGGGCGAGCTGCTGGAACACATACTCGTTGCCGGCCCGCCGGGCCGGGTCCCCGTTGCACAGCTCCCCGGGGCCGAGGATGGCGAACGATATCCCGGCCCGGTGCAGGAGGCGGGCCAGCGCCACGGAGACAGCCGTGTTGCGATCGTCGAAGGAGCCGGCACAGCCCACGAACCAGAGGTAGTCCACCTGGGAGACGTCCTCGCCCAGTATCGGGACGTCGAAGTCGAGCTCCCTGGTCCATGCGGCCCGCTGGTCCTGGCCGATTCCCCAGGGATTGCCCTGGTTCTCCATGGCCACGAATGCCTTCCCCAGCTCGGTGGGGAAGTTCGACTCCATCAAGGTGAGGTAGCGCCGCATATCCAGGATCCGGTCCAGGATGTCGATCCCCACCGGGCAGATCTCGTCGCACGCCTTGCAGGTGGTGCAGGACCAGGCCTCCACGGGCTCCACACGCGAGAACAACTCCGAACCTTCGACATGGATCCTCTCGTCGAGGGCCACAGGAGGCGAAACGCCGGCGCTGACCGAGGCGACCTCCCCGGTCTTGAGAACCATCTCCCGGGGGTCGAGTGGCTTGCCGGTGATATTGGCCGGACAGACCGACGTGCAGCGTCCACAGATGGTGCAGGCGTCCGTATCGAAGATCTGCTTCCACGTCATGTCCTCCACCACCGACGCCCCGATCGTGTCGATGTCCTCCACCTCCATCAGGTTGGGCATTTCCCGCATTGCTCCCTTGGGTCGGTCCCGGGGCTGGAGGAAGAGGTTGGCGGGCGAGGTGAACATGTGCCGGAGCTTGGTGGTCGGAAGAACTACCAGGAAGGCAACGAAAGCGGCGGCATGCACCACCCAGGACACCTGGTGGACGATGCCCTCGGAGCCGGCCGGGACGAGGTACGACAGGGGAAGCCCGATGAACGACCAGACCTCGAAGTCGGGCCGGCCTACCAGGGCGATTCGGGCCGCCTCAGTGGTGAAACCGGTCACGCCGATCAGCGCCAGGGTGGTGAGGATCCAGAAG
>JBKHJQ010000176.1:0-5757 GCA_046538055.1 Actinomycetota bacterium | reverse complement strand
CGCCGAAGCCGCCCGGCGGGCCACGAACATCGCCGAGCGAGACCACCTGACCCGCCGGGCCGCCCGCATGCGGGCCGCCATCCAACCGGAGGACGACATCGACAGCGGCACCCGATGACCGCCCGAAGCCGGAGAACGCCGAAGAGGCAAGCGCTGTAACCCCCGAGAGATCGCCGAGGGGACTCTTCCAGGCCCCTCCACGTCGATGTGCCATCGGCGGAAGAGAGATCGTTGCACCCGGCCCAGTTCCCGAGGGGCGGTTCAGTCCGGGGGTAGGAGGCATCGAGGTGGGCTGCTTCCCGGATAGGCGGTGCTCATGCTTACCTGAGCCCCAGCGGGCGCGGTGGTGCAATGGCCGACTACGGACACAGGATCGAGTTCGGGACCTTCCCGACTCCCAAGAGCGGCGACCCGCAGGGCGTGGTGGCGCTGGCCCGCCTCACCGAGGCGTCCGGCCTCGACCTCGTCACCTTCCAGGACCATCCTTACCAGCCCGCCCATCTCGACGCCTGGACGCTCATCAGCTACGTGGCGGCGGCCACCGAGAAGGTGCGTCTCGCCGGCAACGTCCTCAACCTCCCCCTTCGTCAGGCGGCTGTCCTGGCCCGTTCGGTCGCCAGCCTCGACCTGCTCTCCAAGGGGAGGGTGGAGCTGGGTCTGGGCGCCGGTGCCTTCTGGGATGGGATCGTGGCGATGGGCGGGCCCCGGCTGGCGCCGGGGGAAGCGGTGCAGGCCCTGGAGGAGGCCATCGACATCATCCGGGGAATCTGGGATCCCGGGGACACGTCGGTGCTCAGAGTGGAAGGCGAGTTCCACCGTGCGGCGGGGGCCCGCCGGGGCCCCGAACCCGCCCATGACATCTCTCTGTGGCTGGGTGCCTACAAGCCCCGCATGCTTTCCCTGGTGGGGCGAAGAGCCGACGGCTGGCTGCCGACCCTCGGCTACCTGCGCCCGGGTGACCTCTCGGCGGGGAACCGCCGCATCGACGAGGCGGCGGAGGAGGCGGGGCGGGATCCGGGGGAGATCCGACGTCTCCTCAACGTCGGGGGCCGCTTCGACGCCACCCCGGGAGGGCTGCTGGTCGGGCCCCCCGGGCAGTGGGTGGACCAGCTCACGGAGCTGGCTGTCGAAGAGGGGGTCGGGACCTTCATCCTGGCGGGGGACGATCCGGCAGCGATCGAGCTGTTCGGGAAGGAGGTGGCGCCGGCGGTGCGGGAGGCGGTCGGAGCCGAACGGCGGCCAGGCGACATCCACCGCGGCTGACCGGCTGTCTTGCGTTTTTATGACCAAAACGGGGCGTGAAACGCCCCGTTCGCTACCAGAGAATGTCCCATCGGCCCAGAAACGCCAGTCCACATGCGGCAAACGGACGTGTAGGGAGCCGTAGTCTGGCCCGGCTTCGGTCAGCGCCAGCCCAGGACGGGGGCGACGTGGGTGAGGATGCTCTCGAGGACGTGGGCGTTGTAGTCGACGCCCAGCTGGTTGGGGACGGTGAGCAGGAGGGTGTCGGCGGCGGCGATGGCCTCGTCCTTTTCCAGCTGGCCCACTAGGACATCGGGCTCGGCGGCGTAGCTGCGCCCGAAGATCGCCCGGGTGTTCTCGTCGATCCAGCCCACCTTGTCCTCGTCCTGGCGTCCCACCCCGAAGTAGGCGCGGTCCATCTCGCTCACGAGCGGGAAGATGCTGCGGCTGACCGAGACACGCGGCTCCCGGTCGTGGCCGGCCGCCTCCCACGCCTCCCGGTAGGCCTCGATCTGCTCGGCCTGCTGGACGTGGAAGGGCTTACCCGACTCGTCGTCTTTGAGGGTGGAGCTCTGCAGGTTCATGCCCATCTCGGCCGCCCAGCGGGCGGTCGAGTTGGAGCCCGATCCCCACCAGATCCGTTCCCGCAGCCCCTCCGAGTAGGGCTCGATGCGGAGCAGCCCGGGCGGGTTGGGGAACATGGGCCGGGGATGGGGCTGGGCGAAGCCCTCGCCCTCGATGACCTCGAGGAACACCCGGGCGTGCTCCCGCGCCATGGCGGCGTCGCTCTGGCCCTCGGGCGGGTGGTAGCCGAAGTAGCGGTAGCCGTCGATCACCTGCTCCGGCGAGCCGCGGCTGATGCCGAGCTGGAGCCTCCCGCCGGCGATGAGGTCCGCCGCTCCCGCGTCCTCGGCCATGTACATGGGGTTCTCGTAGCGCATGTCGATCACGGCGGTGCCGATCTCGATGCGTCGGGTGCGGGCGCCGATGGCGGCCAGCAGGGGGAACGGGGAGGCGAGCTGGCGAGCGAAATGGTGGACCCGGAAGTAGGCGCCGTCCGCGCCCAGCTCCTCGGCGGCGACGGCCAGCTCGATCGACTGCAGCAGCGAATCGGCCGCCGAGCGCGTCCGCGACGACGGCGAGGGTGTCCAATGTCCGAAGGAAAGGAATCCGATGTGCTTCACACGACATTCAACACCGTGCCCGGCCCACCATTCCACATCCGTCCTGTCGTCTCAGGAGCCGGTGGCGCGCCGGTAGCTCTCGCTGCCGCCCTCTCCGGTGCGCTCCCAGCGCGAGGTCATGGCCGCCGGTGTCTGGTCGAGGCGGACCTGAGCTGTCCACCGGTAGGAGGTGGGCCAGCGCCGGAACACCGGAATCACACGGGTCACGACCCGCATCACCGGCGGCAGCCCTGCCGGCGGGGTCCACGGTCGGGTCACGTCCAGGGCCAGGTCCACCTGCGTGTCCCGGCGGCGGCCATGCCATGTCCCTCCAGTGAGTGGGGCGCCGTCGACGTCGACCTGCCACTCGCCCAACGCCGGCTCCCCATCCGCCAGCCGGCCCAGCGGAGGGAGGGGCGGATCGAGGGTGAAGGAGGCGGAGGCGTCCCGGTCCTCGGCGGTCATCCCTGCGATGCCGCCTCCGCTGTCGTCCACACGGACGCTCCCGGGAGCGGAGACGTCGACCGGGGGAAGGGGCCCGGACCGCTGCCGGCAAAGCGTGGCGACGGTGAGGGGGGAGGCCGCCTTAATCAGGTGGCGGCGATGCAGGAACGATCCCGGGAGGCTGCCGGTGGCCGCCGCCCGGCCTTCGATCAGGATGCGGGGCGGCGTTCGCCCCTTCCGCAGCAAGTCGAAGCCGTGCATGTAGACCAGCAGGAGGGAGACCGGGTTCTCGACGTCGCTTCCGAACGGTGCCAGCAGCTCGGCGGGGCGCCGCCGGCCCCGGTCCCGGTCGTCGAAGGACACCTCGATCGTCCGTCCCTCCGCGTCCTGGAACCGGACGTCGGCTACGGCACCTTCCTCGGTGACCTGGAGGGTGGCGGCATCGAATGCCGTCTCCACCCATAGCCCGGTGCCGCCGCCGATCTCATAGCCGGAGCGGTCGAGACGGAGAGAAGGACCGACGTAGTAGTCGACCCGACGGTCCGCTCGCCGCGACAGGAAAGCCAGCATGCCGGTGCCGTGGGAGGGATCGTCGAACCACTGCAACTCCAGCCCCTCATACACCGGATGGTCCGCGATCTCGGCGTTGGCGAAAGCGCCGATCCGGTCCACCGTGAGGTCGAAGGGACACAGAAGCCCTGTGTCGAGATGGGAGGCGGGCACGGTCATCTGATTCCAGTTTGGGGCGGCGGCTGCCGCTACCCCAGGGTCGAACGGCCCGATCGGACGGGACCAAGCTCTGCCCGGGCGTCCATCGGCGGGGTTAATCTCACGGCATCCGACCGCACGGCATATGATCTCCCGTCTCGAGAACGACAATCGAAGGCTCCTGCGGGCCCGCGACCTCATGGACCGCCAATACTGGCGCAGCCTCGACATCGACCGGCTGGCGGATGCGGCGCTCATGTCCCCCGCCCATTTCATCCGCTCCTTCAAGGCGGCCTTCGGAGAAACCCCCCATCGCTACCTGCAGCGCCGGAGGGTGGAGCGGGCCATGCACCTGTTGCGGACCAGCGATCGTTCTGTGACCGACATCTGCATGAGTGTGGGCTTCTCCAGCCTGGGCAGCTTCAGCCGGACGTTCACGGCCATCGTCGGGGAGACCCCCAGCTCCTTCCGCAACCGGGGGCAGATGCCGGCCGTGCCCACCTGCTTCGTGAAGACATGGACCAGGCCGAGCAGTTTCGGAGAAGCGTCTTAGGCATCGGATCCCGTAGCTTGGAAGGCTATGTACAACGCCATAACCCGTTCTCAGGTCTTCGTCCTCGACCAGGACGAAGCCCTCGACTTCTACACCAACACCCTGGGCCTGGAACTGGCCGCCGACATCGATCTCGGTTTCATGCGGTGGCTCACCGTCCGGGTGCCGGGTGATCCTGACCGCGAGATCCTCCTGGAGCTGGTCGGCCCCCCGGCCATGGACGAGGAGACGGCGGCCGTCGCCCGGGACCTGTTGACCAAGGGAGCGATGGGCGGCTCGCTCTTCCTGTCCACCGACGATGCCCAGGCGACGTTCGAGACCCTGTCGGGTCGGGGAGTGGACGTGACCGACGATCCCACTCCCCGGCCGTACGGTATCGACTTCGGGATACGGGACCCGTTCGGCAACGCCATCCGGATAGGGCAGATCTTCGACAACCCGGATGTCTCCTTCGGGGACCTGGGAACCTGAGACGATGGCCCAGGACCACGCCGGCTTCGACCGGTCGGCGGCGGTGACCCGCTCCCTCCTCGGCTGGGGTGTCGTCGCCGGCGTCTTCTACCTCGGTGTGGGTATCACCCAGGGGATGGTGCGGGAGGGATTCTCCTTCACCCGGCATCCGTTGAGCCTGCTCATGCTGGGGGAGGGAGGATGGGTCCAGTCGGCCAACCTCATCGTCGCCGGGCTGATGGTCATCGCCGCCGCGGTCGGCTTCCATCGGGCCCTGTCGCTGCAAGGCGGCACGAGAGCGACCGGGATCCTGGTCGGCGTATACGGGGCGTCCCTCATCGGATCGGGGATCTTCCCGCCGGATCCGGTCGACGGGTTCCCCCATCCCGGGTCCACCGCCGAGGCCACGGTCGGCGGAGTGGCCCACCTCGCCATGGGAGGCGTCGGCTTCCTGGCGCTGTCCGCCGCCGCCCTGGTAATGGCCGCCTGGTTCTCCCGTCGGGGAGACGCCTCGGCGGCGTTGTCACGCGCTGCCGGAGGGGTGGTGCTGTTCGGCTTCCTGGCCGGGGCCGCCCTCTCCGCCGGCGCCGTCGGCATTCTCCTGCTGTGGGTGGCGGTGGTCACCGGATGGGTGTGGCTGGCGGCGACGTCTGTCGGCCTGTACCGCACGGTGCCCCACCCCGACACGGCGAGACGCTGACGCCGAACCGGTGGGTCTCCAGACTCCCGTTGGCGAAAACGGTTCGGTGCGTCCTAACTCTGGTCAGCGCAGGGTCCATATACGGACCTTCCCGTCGGCTCCGGTCTGGGCCAGGCGCCTCCCGTCAGGGGACATCGCCAGGTCGTACACACCCTTGATCGGCAGGTCCGTGCCGTCGACGGGTTCGTCCTGGGTGTGGTCCCACACCAGCACCTGCTTCTCCACGGCTGCCGCCAGCAGCCGGCCACTGCGGGAGAACGTGACGGCGTTGGCGCGGCGTCCAGCAGGTAGACGCCGGAGGGGTTTCCAGGTCCCACAGTCCCACAGTATCACCTGCCCGTCATAGCCGGCCGTGGCCAGCAGGGAACCGTCGGGAGCCACTGCCATGCCCACCACGCCGGGCGACCCGGTCTCCAGCCGGGGGACGACCTCCCCGGAAGCTCGGTCCCGGACGAAGACGGTGGGACCCTGTCCCGACTCGGCGAACAGGTCCCCGT
>JBKHJQ010000175.1:0-5757 GCA_046538055.1 Actinomycetota bacterium | reverse complement strand
GACCACGTCGGTCAGCATGGGGCGGGCGATCCCGGCCACCCGCTCGTAGAGGTCGGAGGTGTAGTCGACGGCCCGGGGCCAGTCGACCTCCCTCGTCTCCACCTGGGAGGCGAGCTGGGAGATGAGGTCGATCACCTGGCCGATGTAGAGCTTGGACTCCTCCAGGCCCTGGGTGACTGCCGCCTCGTCGGAGGGAGCGTCCCCCTCGGCTACCAGGCGCAGGCCCTCGGGAGTAGCTCCTGCCTCCACCATCATGATGTCGATCTCGCCCTGGTCGTTGCGGCGTCCCGCCACCACCAGCTCGAACACCGACTCGTGCAGATCGGATTCGGTGGGGAAGGCGATCCATTCGCCCTGCCTGAGCGCCATCCGCACTGCCCCGATGGGGCCGTTGAAGGGGATGGAAGAGACCGACAGCGCGGCCGAGGCCCCGTTGAGGGCCACCACGTCGAAGGGGTTCTCACCGTCCACCGACAGGGACGTGACCACGATGTGGGTCTCACAGCGGTAGTCGTCGTCGAAGGAGGGACGTAGCGGACGGTCGATCAGCCGGCAGGTGAGGATGGCTTCCTCGGAGGGACGGCCCTCCCGGCGGAAGAACGAGCCGGGGATGCGCCCCACGGCGTACATGCGCTCCTCGAAGTCGACGGTGAGCGGGAAGAAGTCGATTCCCTCCCGCATCTTCTTGTTGGCGGTGGCGGTGACCAGCATGTGGGATCCACCCAGCTTGGCCACCACGGCGCCGTCGGCCTGACCGGCCAGCTTGCCGGTCGAGAAAGTCAGCTCCTTGCCGCCTACCTCACCGGATACAGTGATTTCGGGCACTCTTGTGCTCCTTTTTCGCTCTGGGAGCGGCCCGTTGGCAGTTGTCAACCCTCGTCGGGGAGGATTCGCAACTGACAACCGGCCGGCTCCGCGTCGTTCGGCGTTCCATCAGCCGTGTTGTCTCATCCCGATCGCCGCCGGAAAGGCGGGACCGGACCTCACGACGAAGGAGCGGCCGGAGCCGCTCCTTCGAATTCTCTCAGCGCCGTAGACCCAGCCGGCCGATAAGAGACCGGTATCGCTCCACGTCCTCACGTCGCAGGTAGTCGAGCATTCTGCGCCGCTTGCCGACCAGCATCAGAAGCCCGCGGCGACTGTGATGATCCTGCTTGTGGTCACGGAGGTGCTCGGTCAGGTGGTTGATTCGCTCGGTCAAGAGCGCCACCTGGACCTCGGGCGAGCCCGTGTCGCTGTCGTGGTGCCCGTACTCGGACACTATGTCTGCGGTGGTCTTCATGCGCGTGAAACCTGAGATTGTTGAAGGAACGATGTCATGTTACCGGCTTCCGGCCCGGTGTGGGAAACGCGAGCGCCTTCATCCCGACAGGACCCGGCGAGCGTCCGCCGCGTCCTTCTCCATCTGGGCCACCAGCGCCTCCACGCTGTCGAAGCGCTCCTCACCGCGTAGCCGCCGGATGAAGTCCACCTCCAGCTTCGCCCCGTACAGATCGCCCTCATAGTCGAACAGGTGGACCTCGAGGAGCCTCACATCCGAGGTCCCGAACGTGGGACGCACGCCCAGCGACGCCACCCCGTCGGCCGTGGCGGCGCCCTCCACCCGCACCGCGTAGATTCCGTCGGCGGGTACCGCCATACCCGCGGGAGGGATGATGTTGGCGGTGGGGAATCCCAGAGAGCGCCCCCGGGCATCACCTTTCACCACCGTCCCGCCCACTCGATGGGGACGTCCCAGAAGCTCGGCCGCCTCCGCCACCTCCCCAGCCTGCACGAGACGCCGGATGCGAGTGGAGGAGATCACTCCTCGCTCGTCGGCCATCAGCTCCACGACCTCGACCTCATAGCCGTGGATGGTTCCCCTCTCGATGAGGGTGTGGACGTCGCCCGCCCGGTCGTGGCCGAAACGGAAGTCCCCTCCCACCGAGACCAGTCCGGCCCTAGCACGCTCTACCAGAACCTCCGACACGAAGCGCTCCGGGCTCATCGTGCGAATGTCCCGGAGATCGAGGATGCCCACCCAGTCGGCACCTTGCTCGTGGAGCAGCTGGATCCGCCTCCCCGGCGGGGTGAGCAGGACCGGGGCGCCGGAGGGAGCCAGGACCTCAACCGGATGGGGATCGAATGTGAGGACCCCCATCGCCAGGTCCCGGTCCCGACAGCTCTCCGCCAGGCGGGCGAGCACCGAGACGTGACCTAAGTGAACCCCGTCGAATACCCCGATGGCCACGCCGGAGGGCGGGGGCGGACGCCATCCGGATGAGAGCACATTCACGCCAGGACCACCTCCGGCTTGGCCTGCCGGCCGTGGCGACGGTACACCGCCAGCAGCGTCCCCTCCCCGTCCACCAGCGCCACCGGCCGGTCGGGATCCATTCCGGCCACCGGGCCCGAGACGAAGCGGGCCCCGTGCGAAACCGCCTTCGCCACCTCCCCGTCCACTGCCAGCACGGCCAGGTCGGATAGGGCCTCGGCCGGACTGAGGAGGTGCGATGAGTACTGGTCCAGCCCGGCGAGGGTGACGGCCCGGTCCAGGCCCAGGGAGCCGACCCGCAGGCGCCGGAGGCCACTGAGGTGCGCCCGCCCTCCCAGAGCGCGGGCCATGTCGTCGGCCAGGGATCGGACGTAGGTCCCCTTGCCGCATACCACGCGGAATGACACCACCGGGTAGGGCCCCTCGACGAAGTCGGTGAGCTCCAGACTGTGCACCTGGACGGATCTAGATTCCCGCTCCACGGTCTCACCCCGCCGGGCGATCTCGTAGAGGCGCTCGCCGCCCATCTTCAGCGCCGACATCATGGGAGGCAGCTGATCGATGGTCCCGATGAAGCGAGGGACGATCGACTCCACCGCCTCTCGAGAGATGCTCATGGGCTCGCGCTCCAGCACCGACCCGTCTGCATCCAGGGAGTCGGTTGCCACACCGAAGGTCGCCACCGCTTCGTACTCCTTGGGCAGCTCCTGGATGAAGCGGATGAGGCGCGTCACCCGTCCCACGGCCACCACCACCACTCCGGTGGCGAGGGGGTCGAGGGTCCCGGCGTGGCCCACCTTCTTGATGCCTGTGGCCCGCCGGACCGCGGCCACCACGTCGTGGCTGGTGACTCCGGTGGGCTTGTCGACGATGAGGAAGCCCTCAACCATCGGGAAGTCGCCGACGGACGGCGTCCACCGCCTCCATCGGCCCTCCATGGAAGGTGAACCCGGAGGCGTTGTGGTGACCTCCCCCGCCCAGCTCGGCGGCGATCGCCCCCACGTCGACCTCCCCCCGGGAGCGAAGGGACCCCTTCACCACTCCCTCCTCGATCACCTTGAACAGGCCCGCAACACCCGCCTCCTGCGGCAGCCGCACCAGGTCTATCAGCCCGTCGACGTCCTCCCGCCCCACTTCCGCCTCGGCCAGATCCTCGGGGTAGAGCACCGACCAGACGAAACCCCGATCGGCCTCCAGCACCGCCCGGCCCGCCACGGCGGAGGCGACCGCCAGGTATCCGAAGGGCGCCTCCTCGTACATGTGGCGCCCGATCTCCTCGGGACGGGCGCCCGCCGCCACCAGCTGGGCGGCGGCATGCAGGGTGCGGGGGCCGGTATTCGAGTACTGGAAGCGCCCGGTGTCGGTCACGATGCCGGTGAGGAGGCAGGTCGCCATCACCGGGTCGATGCGCCATCCCAACCGGCGGATGAGAGCGAGGGTGATCTCAGCTGTGGATGAGACTCCTGCTTCCACCAGTTGAACGTCCCCGAACCCCTCGTTGGTCACGTGGTGGTCCACCACCACCACCTGCTCCGCCTTGTTGGCCACCCGCGCCAGCTCGCCCAGCCGGTCGAGCGCGCCCGTGTCGAAGGCCACGAACAGCTCGGGCGCCTCCGGTACGTCCCCGGGCGGCACTAGCAGGTCCAGCGGCAGGTAGCGGAAGGTGTCCGGCAGCTCGAAGGGAGATCCGAACGAAGGCCATACCTCCCGTCCCGCCTTGCGGGCCCCCACCGCCAGGGCCAGCATCGACCCCAGCCCGTCGCCGTCGGGACCGATGTGGCAGGCCATCACCATCTTGGACGATCGGGCGATCGCCTCGGCGGCCTGGTCAAGCTTCTCTCGATCCACTATTCCTCCTCGTCTACCCGGTCCACCTCGGTGTGGAGCCCCCGCAGGATCCGGTCGATTCTCTCACCATGGACCACACCGGAGTCGAGGGTGAACTCGAGCTGGGGCGTGTACTTGATCCTCACCTGTCGGGCGACTGCCGCCTGCAGGCGGGGAGCGGCGTGGTTGAGCGCGGCGACGGCATCCGGCCCGGCCTCCAGGTCGAGGGTGGACACATAGACCACCGCCCGCCGGAGATCGGGGCTGGTGTCCACGCCGGTGACCGAAACCATCTCCACGCGGGGATCGGTGAGAAGCTCTATCTCATCGGCCAGCACCTCCCGCAGAACGGAGTTGACCTTGCGCATCCGGGATGTGGCACCCATCAGGGTTCCTCCAGGTAGGAGAGGGAGAACTCCACGAGCTCGATGTCGGGTTGGCTGTCAAAGTAGCGTCGCAGACGCTCCACCAGCGAGTCCAGGGCGGCTGCCCCCGAGGCGGCGATCGCCACCCCGACCGTCGCTCGTTGCCAGAGGTCCTGACCATCGATCTCGGCCACACTCAGAGAGGCCATCCGCCGGACCCGTTCGATATGGGGCCGGAGCATGGCCCTCTTCTCCTTGAGCGATTGAGCCCCGGGGAGGCGCAGCTCCAGGCGCACGGCACAGGCCCACATCCGGCTCAGGTGCGGGCGACCTCTCGGATCTCGTAGACCTCGATGAGATCTCCCTCCTTGACGTCGTTGTAGTTGGCCAGGCCGATGCCGCACTCGAAGCCCTGAGCTACCTCCCGGACGTCATCCTTGAAGCGCTTCAGCGAGTCGACTCGTCCGTCGTAGGTGACGACTCCGTCCCTTAGGAGGCGGGCCCGGGCTCCCCGCTGCACGACGCCCTCGGTCACGTAGCACCCCGCCACGCTCCCCGCCCGGGGGACGCGGAACACTGCCCTCACCTCGGCGGTCCCCAGGACCACTTCCCGCTCCTCGGGAGCGAGCTGGCCCACCAGGAGCTGCTCGATCTCGTCCAGCAGCTCATAGATGACGCCGTAGGTGCGAATCTCGATGCCGAGCTGCTCGGCGCTCCTGCGCGCTCCGGGCTCGGGGCGCACGTTGAACCCGATGATCACCGATTCGGTGACGTCGGCCAGGTTGACGTCGTTCTCGTTGATCCCGCCCACGGCCCCATGGACGATCTCGATGCTGCCGCCCTCTCGCTCGATCTTGGCGATCGACTCGCGCAGTGCCTCCAGCGATCCTTGGGCGTCGGCCTTGATGATGATCCGGAGCATCGCCTCCTCGGATCGGAGTTGCTCCAGGAGGCCCTCCAGGCGCTCCCGGGCACTGGGAATTGCCTGCTCCTGCTCTTTGATCGCCTCCATCCGCTCGGCGGCGACCGCCCGGGCCTCCTTGTCGTTGCTCACGACCTCGAAGAAGTCGCCCGCCGCGGGCACGTCATTCCAGCCCATTATCAGGACCGGGGTGGAGGGGCCGGCTTCCTTGATCCTGGCGCCGGCGTCATCACTCATCGCCCGCACGCGTCCCGCTACCGGGCCCGCCACGAAGGCGTCACCCTGCTTGAGCGTCCCCCGCTGGATGATGACGGTGGCAACCGCCCCCTTCCCCTTCTCCATCTGCGCCTCCACCACCACACCGGAGGCGGTAGCGGCGGGGTTGGCCC
>JBKHJQ010000174.1:0-5762 GCA_046538055.1 Actinomycetota bacterium | reverse complement strand
GGGCCTGTTCCATCCCACCCTCAACGTGGTGTGGGACCTGGCGCCACACGACGTGTCCATCCTGCTGTACCTCCTGCGGGAGTACCCCGACACGGTCAGCACCCGTGGCATCTCCTGCATCCAGGACTCTGTGGAGGACGTCGCCTACATGACCCTCGCCTTCCCCAGCGGGATCATGGCCCACGCCCGCATGAGCTGGCTGGACCCCCGCAAGACCCGCACCATCACCGTGGTGGGAGGCAACAAGATGGTGGTCTACGACGACGTGGCCACAGAGGAGAAGATCAAGGTCTACGACAAGCGGGTCGACGCCGTCCGCCAGACCGAGACTTACGGGGAGTTCCAGTTCGACTACCACTACGGAACGGTGATGAGCCCCCACATAAAGTTCGACGAGCCGCTCCGGCTGGAATGCCGCCACTTCCTCGAGTCGGTGGTCAGTCGCAGCCGGCCCCTCACCGACGGCTCCAGCGGCCTCCGGGTCGTCCGGATCATCGAAGCCGCCCAGGAGTCGCTGCGCAACGGAGGCGTACAGGTGCCCGTCCCCCCGGTGGGGGTGGGCAACTCGGTGGGAGGCTCCTGATGGCAGCCCGTGAATACCCCCTGGAGGATGACAGCTCGGCCGTGGTGATCGACCTCACCCGGGACGGGCTTTTGATCGACGCCGCCCCCGAGATGCAGGTGCCCTTCGTGGACCTGGGTTCGGAGCACGCGCCCTACCGTCACCAGATCGACGCCGCCGTGGCCCGGGTGATCGACGAGTCCTCGTTCGTCCTGGGCGAGGACGTCGCCGCCTTCGAGCAGGACTTCGCCGCCTACTGCGGCACCGCCCACGCCGTGGGAGTCGACTCCGGCTTCTCGGCGCTGGAGCTGATGTTGAGGGCATTCGGGATCGGGGCGGGCGACGAGGTCATCACCACCGCCAACACCTTCGTGGCCACCGCCGCAGCCATCGACGCCGCCGGCGCCCGTCCGGTGCTGGTGGACGCCGACCCGGTCACCCGCTCCATGACGGCCGACAACCTGGAGGCAGCCATCACCCCCCGGACCCGGGCCATCATCCCCGTGCACCTGTTCGGGCGGGTCGTCCCCATGGATGACATCAGGGAGGTTGCGGACCGGCACGGGCTCGTCGTGCTGGAGGACGCCTGCCAGGCCCATGGCGCCCGCTACCGGGGTCGGAGGGTCGGGTCGCTGGGACATGCCGCCGCCTTCAGCTTCTACCCCAGCAAGAACCTGGGGGCGCTGGGGGACGGGGGCATGGTCACCACCGACGACGCGGAGATGGCAGGCCGGCTTCGCATGCTCCGCAACGTGGGCTCCTCGCAGAAGTACGTGCACGAGATCCGGGGCTTCAACCGGCGTCTCGACACCGTCCACGCCGCCGCCTTGCGGGTCAAGCTCCGGCACCTGGACACGGCCAATGACCGCCGCCGGGACGCCGCCGCCGCCTACTCGGCGCTGCTGGCCGATCTTCCCCTGCATCTCCCCGCACCCGCCGCCTTCGGCTCACATGTGTATCACCTGTACGTGGTGGAGAGTGCCCAGCGGGAAGGGCTGCAGGAGCACCTCACATCCCGGGGCGTCGCCACCGGCATCCACTACCCGATACCCATCCACCTCCAGCCCGGGTACCGGTGGCTCGGCTACTCGGAGGGCGACTTCCCGGTGTCGGAGCGCCTGGCCCGGGAGATGCTGTCGCTGCCGATGTTCCCGACGATCGACATGAGTCAGATAGCCTACGTGGTGGAGGCGATGGTGGATCACTTCAACCGGGTGGGCGCATGGACCTGAGTCGCTACTGGAGTGTTGTCCGCGACCAGTGGATCTTCTTCGTGGTCGGGATCCTCCTCACCGCCTCTCTCGCCACCCTGGTGGCGGTGCGCCAGCCGGACGTGTACGAGGCGACCGGCACCTTCGTCGTCCGGCCCCGCATGGTGGAGCGGGAGGAGGTGGTGAGGGCGATCGACACGCTCAACCGCAGCGTGGAGATCGGCGCCACCTACGCCTTCATCGCCCGCAGCGACCTGATCGAGGACCGGGCCGAGGAGACACTGGGCGAGAACTACTCGGGCCTGTCGGTGCAGGCGGAGCTGGTGCCGGGGACGAACGTCATCGAGATCTCCGTGCGGGGCGGCGACCCCGACGCCGTCGGCTCTCTGGCCCGGGCCGTGGGCGATGAGACCGTGGCGTACGTAGCCGACCTGGAGGACGCCTTCGAGCTGGTGCAGCTGGACGCGGCCGACGACCCCAACAACCCGGTGGGACCGCAGCGCCCCCTCACGATCGGGCTGGGCGTCTTCTTCGGGGTGGGCGTCGGCTCTTTGATGGCCCTCCTCGCCCAGCTCGCCCGGGAATGGCAGGAGCGGCCGGTGGGCGCCAACCGCACGGACTCCTACACCGGGGTCTACTCCGAGGAGTACTTCAATGCCCGGTTCCGCCAGGAGGTGATCCGGGCCAAGCGGCGCGGCCAGGCCTTCAGCCTGGGCCTGATGCGCTTCGTGGTGGATCACCGCACCCATGAGCCCGTCCCCTCCCAGACCGTCCTTCGCCAGGTGGGCCTGGTGCTGCAGGGGAAGCTGGGCGACGACGACATCCTCGCCTACCTGGGCGATGGCGTGTTCGGCATCATGCTCATGGGCTACGACGCCGGCCGGGCGGAGTGGCAGCTCAAGCAGTGGCAGAAGGACATGGAGTCCCACGAGTTCACCGACTCCGGTTTCGCCGTGACTCTGCGGGTGGCGGTGGGCGTCGGCAGCTACGGCGACGATGCCGGTGGGTCCCGGGCGGCCCAGGAGCTCATCTCGGAACTGGTGTGACCGGCATGCAGCAGCGAGGTGGCATGCCCGCACCCCTTGGCGGGGAGGCGGCCGGGGAACAGACCCGGGGTCCGGTGTACATCGGTGGCCTGGACCGCTCGGGGAAGACGACCATGCACGCCTTCCTCACGTCCCATCCCAACATCGCCATCCCGGCGGTTGGATCCAACATGTGGACGTACTTCTACGGCCGATACGGGGATCTGGCCCGGCCCGCCAACCTGCAGGCATGCCTGGATGCGATGTTCCGCTACAAGCATGTGGTGTTCCTGCAGCCCGACCGGGACCGCATCGAGCGCGAGTTCCGCGCCGGCGAGCCCACCTATGCCCGGCTCTTCTCCCTCTTCCTGATCCATTTCGCCGAGGAGCAGGGCAAGCCGCGCTGGGGCGCCCAGACCGGCCTCATCGAACGCTACGCCGAAGACCTCTTCGGCGCCTACCCGGGTCTCAAGGTGGTGCACATGCTCCGCGATCCCCGGGATCGCTACCAGGCCTCCATCGAGAAATGGCCGCGGGGGAAGGGGCGAGCTGGTGGGGCCGTCGCCCGCTGGAACTACTCCCTGCGGCTGGCCGAGCGCCACCTGTCCCGGCATCCCGACGACTACCTCGTGGTCCGCTTCGAGGATCTCGTGCACCGGCCGGACGAGACCGTCCGCCGGGTATGTGAGTTCCTGGGCGAGGAATTCGCGCCCTCCATGCTGGAGATGGCCGGGGCCCCCACCCACCGTCGCCGCATGATGGGTGAGACACCGGGACCGGTTCGGCTGTCGCCCGAGTACATCGGCCGTTTCCGGGGAAGGGTGCCCCCCGGAGAGATCGAGTACATACAGCGGCATGCCGCCCTGGGCATGGCCCGGTACGGCTACGAGAAGGCGCCGCTCGACATGACGATGCGGGAGCGGCTGGGATATCACTTGATCGAATCGCCCAGCCAGACGCTTCGCCGCTGGGCCTGGAGGAGTGTGGAGGAGGGCCAGCAGCGCCTCCCCCGGCTGGTGCCTCGCCGTCCCGGTGCGAGGATGATCGTGGAGGCCCCTAATGGGTGACTCGCCCGTCTTCCTCACCGGCCTGCCCCGCACCGGCAAGACCGCCCTCCGCCAGGCCCTGGGTGCCCATCCCCGCCTCTCCATGACCCGAAAGACCCGCATGTGGGAGAACTTCTATGGGAGCTTCGGCGATCTGAGCGACCCGGGTGCGCTGGAACGATGCCTGGAAGCCATGCTGCATGATCCCGGGGTTGCCCGCCTCCTTCCGGATGCGACCGCCGTTCGCCAGGCGTTCGCGGTCCGGGATCGCACCTATCCCGAGCTGTTCGGGGTGCTCCAGGCCCAGTACGCCCGGCGGCTGGGGAAGGCCCGGTGGGGAGAGCAGTCGGCCCACCTGGAGGTGTATACCGAGGCCATCTTCTCGACCTGGCCGGAGGCGAGGATGATCCACATGGTGCGCCATCCCTTCGACTGGATCTCCACGGGTTCCCAGCGCCGCCCGGGAGGGGTGGGCCGGGAACTGGGCAAATGGACGGCCTCGGCGCAGCTGGCCATCTACAACGCCTCCCGTCATCGCGATCGCTACCGGGTCGTCCAGTTCGAGCGCCTGATGAGCGACCCGGTCCCCACCCTGCAGGAGGTCGTCTCGTTCATCGGCGAGGAGAGCAACTTCGGGATGGGCCAGACCCTCCTGGAGGCGCTCCCCGACGACTCCCCGGGCGGGCTGGTCCCGGGCGCCCGCAAGTACATCACCCGGGCGGTCGACTCGCTCATCCGGGGGCTGGGGTATCCCGATCCCGACCCCGAGGACAGAACCGATACGGTGGCATCGCGGATCCTCTCCCGAATCTGGTTCGGGGCGAGGAGGACCCAGCCCATCCGGTCATGAGCCGCTCCGGCGTTCCCGAGGGTGTGGACCTCTGGGTTCAAGACCTCGATCTCCCCGTGGACACGTCCGTGCTGGACGAAGGGGAGGAGGCGCGGGCCCTCGCCATCTCGGATCCGGAGCGGCGCCGTCGCTGGCGGTCCGGCCGGGCCGGGATGCGGCACGTGCTGGGCCGCTACGGCGGCTTGCCACCCCGAGCGCTTCGGCTGGGCCGTGAGCCCGGCGGCCGACCGACCGTCTCGGGCTTGCCTGCCCGCGTCGACTTCAGCCGCTCGGAGGCGGGGCGCTGGTCTGTGGTGGCCGTGAGCCGTAGACGGGTGGGGGTGGATGTCGAGGACGTGGGCGCCGGGGCATATCGGGACGGGCTGGCCGATTGGCTCTTCACTCCCTCGGAGGTGGAATGGATGCGGGCGGTGGCACCGGCGGATCGTTCCCGGCGGCTCTTGCGGCTATGGACGGCCCGCGAGTCGGTCACCAAGGCGTTGGGGACCGGCCTCAGGACGGACCCCCGCCGTTTGCGGGTCGAGCCGGGACCGCCACTCTCTCTGGTGGGTCCCCCGCCCGGCACCGACACCGTCGAGTGGCACCTGGTGGAGGTCGATCCCGGCCACGGCCTGGTAGGGACAGTGGCCGTGTGGGGGGGCCGCCGACCCCTACCGGTGGGGATCAGGCACCTGGCCGGATGATCAGCTGAGGGCCGCCTCCACGGAGTCGGCCAGTATCGCCAGCCCTGTGTCCAGTTCGTCGTCCGTGACGGTGAGCGGGGGGAGCAGCTTCACGACCTCGTCCCGCCCGCCCGACGTCTCCAGGATCAGCCCGCGCTCGTAGCACTCTCCCAGGATGCGGCCGGCGATCTCGGGCTCCCGGCAGCCCAGTCCGCACAGCAGCCCCTTTCCCCGCGGGGGCTGGAGATGGGGATGGAATCGCTCCGCCAGGCGGCCGAGGGACTGCATCACCGTCGCGTGCCGCCTGCGCACATCGTCCGTCAGGCGAGTGTCGCTCCAGAACGACTCGAGGGCGGCGGTGGCCGTCACGAATGCGGCGTTGTTGCCCCGGAAGGTCCCGTTGTGC
>JBKHJQ010000173.1:0-5771 GCA_046538055.1 Actinomycetota bacterium | reverse complement strand
CTCCATAGCTCGTCCGGGCGTCCTCACGAGCCAACACCGGGTTGTGACCGCGTCCGGAGCGTCGGCACTCCTCGTCCAGCAGGTACGGAAAGTGGGGCAGCATGATGTGGGAAATGGTGAGGTCGGCCCGCCCGTTCTGGGCATTCTCTGTCAATACCTGCCGTGTTGCCTCCATGGAACGGAGACCGGATGCAATGAATGCGTCGCCCCAGAGCGTCCGGTACCACCAGCGCAACGAGGACCGACTCAGTACCACTCCCAGGGTCTCGTTGACTGGCTGGTTGGCGACACATACATCTACCCGGGGACCACAGGACGACATCCAGAGCCCACTCTCCACCATGGTGAAGCGATAACCGGCAGCCTGGAGCGAGGAGACCAGGCGGCTGTCCCCCTGTGAGATGAGTGCGAGATCCTGCACTGCGGTTCGGTCGTAGTCATCATCCTCGGTCATCGGATAGGACCCATCCAGGATCGATGGAATGGAGATATCTGATATGGGATAGGACGACCACATCGCCTCCTGTACCTGGTAGTCCTCACTCCTCAGTTCGCTCATCATCTCTTGGTAGGTGGGGAGGAAGGGAGATCCCCGGGGGGAGCCCATCTCATCGAGAATCAACACCGCTACATCCGGGGTGCTCTCACTGACCGGCGACGTGACGCTCGGCTCCCGGTCACCTAGAGCCCGTGGTGCCTGCACCGTCCCTAGAACCGCTTGGCCGATGGAGACGGCATTGATCAGCACCAGGGTGATAGCTACCCATTGCGTGAGCCACGTCAGGGGGAAGGCCTCGTAGAGCCGCTTCGTAAGCCGGTACACCGGGAGAGCCATCACAATGGGGAGCGCTGCCCCCAGGGGGCCGGCCGGTCCGACAAGTCGCCCACCTCCAACTGTGAGCAGCGCAACGACGACACCGGTGATTGCTGCCGCCTCCAGGTGGCCACCACGACGTTGGGCGGCGATAACCACAGCCGCACCGAATAGGAACCCCAGTACCGGAGGGATGAGAAGGTACGGGGACGGCTCCCAAGTTCCGGCGTTGGCGGCACCGAATGTGGTCAGGACGGTGATCGATGCAACAGCTTGAACGCCGACCGCCGTCCCAACCGAGAGTCCACTCGAACCCGCGTCTGATTGGCTGGCTGTATCGAGGGAAGGCCGAGACATGGCCTCCAGGTATCGTCTCAATCCGCACCGATCCTGAGTGAGGAATCCGAACGAAACGCTACCGGCATCTGTCCGCTCCTACGTGCCGATCCGATGGCCCGTCGTGGGTCACCCTGATTCCTGGCTCCCCGACCCGACAGAGGGAATCTGCCGGGCGGTTGGAGGGTCGTCACCGTAGGACACGAGGAAGTAGCTGGCATCTAGGGAAGCGGGGACGCCAGATACGCAGGCGATGAGGGTGTCGGTGAGCTGCGCTATCGTGTCTGCGCCTCTCGGCCTACAGTCTTCCGGCAGCCGGTAGGTGACAAAGGTCCCCAGTCGCTCCCTCACGTCGTCGACGGTCCAATCCCGTACGGGACGGAGAACCTGGCCCCCGAAGTTGGTGCCATGATCGCCAAGGACGACAACGATCGGTGGCGGCCCTGCGGTGACCTCGTCCAGGTCGGACAACGTTTCAACCAGCCATTCGACCACACATCCCGCCTGGCGCTGATAGCCGGCGAGACGTTGGTCCGGTGTCGTGTAGTCGGCATGGACCAAACCATGCAATCTGCACTCCCGGTCCAGCACGTAGGGAATGTGAGGCAGCATGACATGGGAGAAGACCAGATCGGCCCTGTCGTTGATAGCAGCGTCCATCACGACACGTCGGGTTCGGGACATCGAATGCATGCCCGTGGCGGCGAAGGCGTCGCCCCACAACCGCTCGTACCACCATCTGAAGGCGGAACGGCGGAGGAGGACCCCCATCGCCTCGTCGATGGGATGGCTCCTCTCGCAGTGGTCGACCTCTGGCCCGCAGCTAGACAGCCACAGGCCCCCCTCGATCATGGTGAACCGGTATCCCCTCGCCTTGAGGGTCTCCACCAACCGGCTGTCGCCCCTGGTTATCGCCCCCAGGCGCCGAATTGTTGCTTCGTTCAGCACCTCGCCGTCCTTCAAGGGATATCCGCCGTCGAGGATCGCCGCGATGGCGGCTGCCGATATCGAATAGGGCGACCAGATGAGCGGGCTCATCTCGTAGCCGCTCTGTGTGAGTGCCAGGAGTCGCTCCCAGTCAACCGGCTCGAGGGGAGTGGTCTCAGGAGAGGCGAACTCGTCCAGGATCAGAACCACCACGTCGGGACTCGACTCTGAGGCCTGATGGGCTGGCGCCTCCGCTACCTCCTCTTGCTCCGTTCCGGTCGACTCAGCCGCGAGCAGTCGCAGGAGGTTGAACCCGTTGAAGACAAGCAGACCCACCGCAACTGCCCACAGCATCCATCTGAGGTTGAAGCCGGCGGCTAGACGGTCGACCACCATGTAGGTGATACCGGCCAGCACCACGGCGGCAACGGGCCCCCAGCCCGCTATGGGGGAAAGCAGGTCTCCACCATCCAGGGTCACGAGCACGCAGACGACGGCGGCGACCGTGGCCGCCTCCGGCGATCCTCCCCTGCTGCGCGCTACGGCGAGCACGGCGAAACCAGCGGCAAACCCGATCGCCGACGGAATCAACAGGTACGGGCGGAAAACCCACATGCCCGCATTGGCCGCACCTACCGACAGCAAGATGGTGAGCGACGCCAGCCCCACCGAGGCTATTGGAACAGCGATCTGAGTTTTCCAGTTGCCCTGTCGACCGCTATCTGCCATCCGTCCTCCCCGGCGCAGGCACGATACCGGTCGCTGCGGGAGATGGCTCTCGAAAGCTCAGCTCAGCATTTCCCGCAAGAACTTCCCGGTGTAGGACTCGCCCACCCCTGCGACCTGCTCGGGGGTGCCCTGAGCGACGATCCGCCCTCCCCCGGTTCCCCCCTCGGGGCCCAGGTCGATGATGTGGTCGGCGGACTTGATCACGTCCAGGTTGTGCTCGATCACCACCACCGTGTTGCCGTTGTCCACCAGACGCTGCAGCACCTGCAGCAGGCGGCGGATGTCCTCGAAGTGGAGGCCGGTGGTGGGCTCGTCCAGGATGTAGAACGTGGTGCCGGTGGAGCGCCGCCCCAGCTCGGAGGCCAGCTTGATGCGCTGCGCCTCCCCGCCGGAGAGGGTGGTGGCGGGCTGGCCCAGGCGGATGTAGGTGAGGCCCACGTCGTGGAGGGTCTGGAGGATGCGGACGATCTTGGGCTGGTTCTCGAAGAAGGTGAGGGCCTCGTCCACCGACATCTCCAGCACGTCGGCGATGGTGAGGCCCCGCCACGTCACCTCCAGGGTCTCGCGGTTGTAGCGGCGCCCCCCGCACACCTCGCACGGGACGTACACGTCGGGGAGGAAATGCATCTCGATCTTGATGGTCCCGTCCCCCGAGCAGGCCTCACACCGCCCGCCCTTGACGTTGAAGGAGAACCGCCCCGGCTTGTAGCCCCGGGCCCGGGCCTCGGGGGTGGCGGCGAACAGCGCCCGGATGTGGTCGAACACGCCCGTGTAGGTGGCGGGGTTGGAGCGGGGGGTGCGGCCGATGGGCGACTGGTCGATGTCGATCACCTTGTCGATGTGCTCCGCCCCCTCGATCTTGCGGTGCCGCCCCGGGACGGTGCGGGCCCGGTTCACCTTCCCGGCCAGGGACTTCCACAGGATCTCCTCCACCAGGGTGGACTTTCCCGAGCCCGAGACCCCGGTGACGCAGATGAAGGTCCCCAGCGGGAAGGCGACGTCGATCCCGGCCAGGTTGTGCTCGGTCGCCTCCCGCACCGTGATCGCGTGGCCGTTGCCCTCCCGGCGGATCTCGGGGACGGGGATCTCCCGTCGCCCGGCCAGGTAGTCCCCGGTGATCGAGTGAGGGGTGGAGGTGATCACCTCCAGGGGCCCGGAGGCGACGATCTCCCCGCCGTGCTCGCCTGCCCCGGGGCCGATGTCCACGATGTGGTCGGCCACCCGGATGGTGTCCTCGTCGTGCTCCACCACGATCAGGGTGTTGCCCAGATCCCGGAGCCGGATGAGGGTCTCCATCAGACGCTGGTTGTCCCGCTGGTGCAGGCCGATGGAGGGCTCGTCCAGGATGTAGAGCACCCCCACCAGCCCGGAGCCGATCTGGGTGGCGAGACGGATCCGCTGGGCCTCCCCCCCGGCCAGGGTGGCGGCGGAGCGGGACAGCGTCAGGTAGTCCAGCCCCACGTCCAGGAGGAACCGCAGCCGGGCCCGCACCTCCTTCAGGACCCGCTCGGCGATGGTCAGCTCCCGCTCCGACAGGTCCAGGTCCTCGAAGAAGCGGTGCGACTCCCCCAGAGGCAGGTCGGCCACCTCGTGGATGGCCCGGCCCGCCACCGTCACCGCCCGCGATATCTGGTTGAGCCGTGCCCCCCCGCAGTCGTCGCAGGGGACCTCCGCCATGTACTCCTGGTAGTACTCCCGGGCCCCGTCCGACTCGGCCGATTCGTGGCGGCGGTTGAGGAACGGGATCGCCCCCTCGTAGGTGGTGTCCCAGCGCCGCCTCCTCCCGAAGCGGTTCTGGTAGGAGACAGTGATCTTCTCATCGCCTGTGCCATGCAGGATCTGGTCCTGGGTCCTCTTGGGGAGGTCGCGCCACGGGGTGTCGACGTCGAAGCCCAGGTGGTCGGCCACCGCCCGCAGCAGCCGGTGGTAGTAGCGCATCCGGTTGGAGGCCCACATGGGGATGGCCCCCTCCGACAGGGCAAGGTCCGGGTCGGGCACGACCAGGGAGGCGTCCACCTGGTAGCGCGTCCCGATCCCCGAGCAGGTGGGACAGGCCCCGTAGGGGCTATTGAACGAGAAGTTGCGGGGCTGGAGCTCCTCGAAGGAGAAGTCCCCCTCCGGACAGGCCAGGGACTGGGAGAAGGTGAGATTGGGCCCGTCCACCACGTCGATGTCCACCACCCCCCCGGTCAGGCCCAGGGCCGTCTCCAGGGACTGGGTGAGGCGCTGTTCGATCCCCTCCTTTCGGACCAGGCGGTCCACCACCACCTCGATGGAGTGCTGGAAGTAGCGGTCCAGGCGGATCTCCTCGGTCAGGTCCCGCACCTCCCCGTCGATGCGGGCCCGGGCGAAGCCCTGGCCGGCCAGGTCCTTCAGCAGCGACTCATACTCGCCCTTGCGGCCCCGCACCACCGGGGCCAGCACCTGGAAGCGGGTGCCTTCTGCCAGCTCCAGCACCTGGTCCACGATCTGCTGGGGGGTCTGGCGGCGGACCTCCACCCCGTGGTGGGGGCAGTGGGGAATGCCGATGCGGGCGTACAGCAAGCGCAGGTAGTCCCAGATCTCTGTGACGGTCCCCACCGTGGAGCGGGGGTTGCGGGAGGCGGTCTTCTGGTCGATCGAGATGGCGGGCGACAGGCCCTCGATGAAGTCCACGTCCGGCTTGTCCATCTGTCCCAGGAACTGGCGGGCATAGGCCGACAGGGACTCCACGTAGCGGCGCTGGCCCTCGGCGTAGATCGTGTCGAAGGCCAAAGACGACTTCCCCGACCCCGACAGCCCGGTGAAGACGATCAGCTTCTCCCGGGGCAGCTCCAGGGTCAGGTCTTTCAGGTTGTGCTCCCGGGCGCCCCGGATGAGGATGGTGTCGGACGACACTCGGACTCCGCCTGACTCGTGAACAACGTGAGTGTAGTTCGGTCGGTAGGGGAACGTGTGTTCGCTTCGTGACACTAAAGGGACTGCC
>JBKHJQ010000172.1:0-5775 GCA_046538055.1 Actinomycetota bacterium | reverse complement strand
GGTGCGCTGGGCGATGAGCGGCAACATCTGCCGCTGCACCGGGTACCGCAACATCATCACCGCCATCCAGGCCGCCGGCCAGGAGATGTCGCCCACCTCAGAGGAGGTGTCTGCATGACCGCTACCGCCCATCAGCCCGCCACCACCCCCGAGATCGGGGGGCTGGGGCACTCGGTTCGCCGTCGGGAGGACGACCGGTTCATCCAGGGGGCGGGCAACTACGTCGACGACGTCGTCCTTCCGGGGATGCTGCACATGGCCATCGTCCGTTCCCCGGTGGCCCATGCCCGCATAAGATCGATCGACACCTCGGCGGCGGAAGCCACGGACGGGGTGGTGGCGGTCGTCACCGGCGAGGCTCTGGCCGCCCACGACCTGGCCTGGATGCCCACGCTTTCGGGCGACACCCAGGCGGTGCTGGCCACCGACAAGGTCCGCTACCAGGGCCAGGAAGTGGCGGCGGTGATCGCCACCGACCCCTATGTGGCCCGCGACGCCACCGTTCTGGTGGATGTGGACTACGAGGAGCTCGGGGCCATCACCTCTCCCCAGCAGGCTCTGGCGGAGGGAGCGGAGCTGATCCGGGACGAGAAGGAAGGCCAGACCGACAACCTCGTCTACGAGTGGGAGACGGGGAGCAAGGACGCCACAGACCGTGCCTTCGAGCAGGCCGACATGGTGGTGAGCCTGGAGACCCACTATCCCCGCTCCCACCCTTCCCCGCTCGAGACATGCGGGGCGGTGGCCGACATCAACCCGGCCACCGGCCAGGCGACCATCTACCTCACCTCCCAGGCACCTCATGCCCACCGGACCCTCTTCGCTCTGGTGGCGGGGCTGCCCGAGGAGAACATCCGGATCATCTCCCCCGACATCGGGGGAGGATTCGGCAACAAGGTGCCGATCTACCCCGGATATGTGGTGGCCACGGCCGCCTCCCTGCTGATCGGCAAGCCGGTGAAGTGGGTGGAGACTCGCTCGGAGAACTTGATCTCCACCGGCTTCGCCCGCGACTACCACATGAAGGGGGAGCTGGCCCTCACCTCCGACGGGAAGATCACCGCCATGCGGGCTTCGATCCTGTCGGACCAGGGGGCCTTCTTCGCCGATGCCCAGCCCACCCGCTTCCGGGCCGGGCTCTTCCATATCTGCACCGGCTCCTACGACATCCCCAACGCCCACGTGTCGGCCCGGGGGGCGTATACCAACAAGGCGCCGGGCGGTGTGGCCTACCGCTGCTCGTTCCGGGTGACCGAGGCGAGCTACATCATCGAGCGGCTGGTGGACGACGCCGCCTGGAAGCTGGGAATGGACCCGGCCGAGTTCCGGAGGAAGAACTTCATCCGCTCGGACCAGTTCCCCTACCACTCCCCCACCGGCTTCGTGTACGACTCGGGTGACTATCACGCCGCCATGGACGAGGCGATGAGCCTGTCTGGCTACTCCGACTGGCGGGCCAAGCAGGAAGCCGGTCCCACGCCCGAGGGAAAGCTGATCGGGATCGGACTGGCCTCCTTCACGGAGGTGGTGGGAGCCGGCAACTCCCGGGAGTGGGACATCGCCGGGCTGAAGATGATCGATTCGGCCGAGCTCCGCATCCACCCCACGGGGAAGGCCATCCTCAAGCTGGGCGTCAAGAGCCAGGGTCAGGGCCATGAGACCACCTTCGCCCAGATAGTGGCCGAGGAGCTGGGGATCCCCTCCACGGACATCAAGGTCGTGGAGGGCGACACCGACAACACCCCCTACGGGCTGGGCACCTATGCCTCCCGCTCCACCCCGGTGGGCGGGGCGGCCACCGCCATGGTGTCCCGCAAGATCCGGGACAAGGCGCGCAAGCTGGCGGCCCACCTGCTGGAGGCAGCCGAGGAGGACCTGGAGTGGGAGCCCGGCAAGTTCACGGTGCGGGGCACCGACCAGTCGGTGACGATCCAGGACATCGCCTTCGCCGCCTACACCAACTTCCCCGAGGGCATGGAGGCAGGCCTGGAAGGCGTCCACTACTACGACCCGCCCAACATGACCTACCCGTTCGGAACCTACGTGGTGGTCGTGGAGGTGGACCCCGCCGACGGCACGTGGCGGGTGGTGGACATGACGGCGGTGGACGACTGCGGCATCCGCATCAACCCCATGATCGTGGAGGGGCAGATAACCGGCGGGCTCACAGAGGGTTTCGCCAAGGCCAACATGCAATGGATCACCTTCGACGACATGGGCAACTGCATCGGCTCCAACTTCCTGGACTACCTGGTCCCCACCGCCTACGAGACACCCCGCTTCAAGCTGGGCGAGACGGTGACACCCTCGCCCCACCATCCCCTGGGAGCGAAGGGAGTGGGCGAGTCCGCCACGGTGGGGTCTCCTGCCGCCTACGTGAACGCCGTTCTGGACGCCCTCCGCCACGGCGGGCACGACATCGCCAACCTGGACATGCCGGTGCTGCCCCACCGGGTATGGGGAGCCATCAACGGAGTGGAGGTGGCTCCCTGAGTCGGACGTCGGAAATCGGAAGTCGGAAGTCATGATTCTGGACCGGGCCGCCGATCTTCGTACCACGGGGCGACCCTTCGCCCTGGCCACCGTCGTCTGGTGCCGGGGACCTTCCTCCGGCAAGGAAGGCGCCAAGGCGATCGTCCATCCGGACGGCTCGGTCGAAGGCTGGATCGGTGGCGCATGCTCCCGTCCCACCGTGGTGCAGGAGGCGCTGGCATCGCTGGCGGACGGCCAGCCCCGGCTGCTGATGCTGGGAGCGGAGGATTCGCGACAGGCAGTGGTCACCGTTCCGATGGCCTGCGCCAGTGAGGGAGCGATGGAGGTGTACGTGGAACCGGTCATCCCCGTCCCGGACGTGCACATCGTGGGTTCATCCCCCATGACCGAGACCCTGTCCCGGTTGGCGCGAGATCTCGGGTGGCGTGTGCGGCTCGTCGACGACCCTGAATTCGAGGAGGTGACAGAGTCGTCGATGATCGTCGTTGGCACCCAAGGCCACTACGACGAGCCGGCGGTCGAGGCCGCACTCGCCACCCCTGCCCGTTACGTGGGATTGGTCGCTTCCGAGAAGCGGGCGGCATCGGTGCGAGCGTGGCTCCAGGAACGGGGCGTGGTGGCAGAGGAGCTGGCCCGCCTGCGCAGCCCGGCAGGACTCGACCTGGGCTCGGTGGAGCACGAGGAGATCGCCGTTGCGATCCTGGCCGAGCTGGTGGCCCTCAAAGCCAGCGGGGGCTTCACCCGATCCGTCCCCCTGGAGCGGCCCGAGACCGCCCTAGATCCCGTGTGCGGGATGACGGTGGAAGTGGCCACCGCCCGGTTCCACACCCATCACAACGGCACCGCCTACTACTTCTGCGCCGCCGGGTGCCAGCGGGCCTTCGAGTCAGACCCCACAAGTTTCCTCTAGCAGTGTTTGGGCCCGCCGGCCGGCGGGGTAGGCGACCATCGGTCGACCCGCCCCAACGAAGGCCGGTAGGGGATTCTGCGAGTCTCCTGTCGATCCACTCCCTGGCAGATCGACATGACCATGAGAGGCCCGACAGGCGGGCCGGCCGAGAAAGGAAGCACAATGCGTGTGATGGCGATGATCAAGGCCACACCGGAAAGCGAGAGAGGCGAGCTTCCCAGCCAGGAGCTGCTGGAGGACATGACCGCTTTCAACGAGGAGCTCGTGAAGTCGGGGGTCCTCCTGGCCGGGGACGGGCTCCGGCCCAGTTCCGACGGGGTCCGGGTCAACTGGCAGGACGACGGCATCACCGTCACGGACGGCCCTTTCACCGAGACGAAGGAGCTGGTGGCCGGCTACTGGATCTGGGACGTTCGCTCCATGGAGGAGGCCGTGGAGTGGGCCCGTCGCATCCCCAACACCGACGGTGTCCACGGCCAGGTGGAGCTGCGTCCGGTCTTCGAACCGGAGGACTTCGGCGAGGCGATGACACCCGACATCAAAGAGAGGGAGGAAGATATGCGTCGCCGGATCCAGGAGGGGGGCTGATCCCGGGCAGGGGACGCTGGGTCCCGTCCCGAGCCGGGTGAGAGCAACTCAGGTGGGTGTGCTTTCATCCAGTGAATGGCGAGGGACATCCACCGGACGATCGAAACGGTGTGGCGGATGGAGTCCACCAAGCTCATCGCCGCGCTGACCCGGGTGGTGAGGGATGTGGGAACCGCCGAGGAGCTGGCCCAGGACGCCCTCGTGGCCGCACTGGAGCAGTGGCCCTCGGCGGGCATCCCCCAGCGCCCGGCGGCGTGGCTCATGGCCACCGCCAAGCACAAGGCCATCGACCGGATCCGGCGCAACGTCGTCGGGGAGCAGAAGCAGCAGGAGCTGGCCGCCTGGATCCCGAGGGAGGAGGAGCCGGACTGGGACGCCGCCCTGGATGACCCCATCGGAGACGACGTCCTTCGCCTGATGTTCATCTCGTGTCATCCCGTCCTGTCGGTGGAGGCACGGGTAGCTCTGACGCTCCGCCTCCTGGGGGGCCTACGCACCGACGAGATCGCACGCGCCTTCCTGGTGGCGGAGTCGACGGTGGCTCAGCGGATCGTGCGCGCCAAGCGGACTCTCTCCCAGCGCGACATCCCCTTCGAGCTCCCGCCGCCCGCCGAGCTGGCGGAGCGTCTCCGCTCGGTGCTGGACGTCATCTACCTGGTGTTCAACGAGGGCTACGTGCCCAGCTCGGGCGAGGCGTGGGCTCGACCGGACCTGTGCCACGAGGCGCTGCGGCTGGGACGCATCCTGGCCGGGCTCGCTCCGGGCGAGCCCGAGGCCCATGGCCTGGTGGCGTTGATGGAGATTCAGGCTTCGCGGCTGAGGGCCCGCTTCGACTCCGGCGGGCGGCCGCTGCGGCTGGCCGACCAGGATCGTGGGCGCTGGGACCGCCTCCTGATCGAACGGGGCCAGGCTGCCCTGGAGCGGGCCCGCCGGCCGGGAGGCGAACCGGGCCCCTACCTCCTGCAAGCCGAGATCGCCGCCTGCCATGCCCGGGCCGTCACCTTCGCGGACACCGACTGGACCGAGATCTCACGTCTGTACGAGAAGCTGTCTCTCGTCGCCCCATCGCCGGTGGTGGAGCTGAACAGGGCGGTGGCGCTGGGGATGGCCTACGGGCCGGAGGTGGGTCTCTCGGTGGTCGACCAGCTCGCGAGCGAGCCCCGGTTGGCCGGCTACGCCCTCCTGCCGGCGGTGCGGGGCGATCTCCTGGAAAGGGCGGGGCGCCCCGAGCAGGCCCGGACCGAGTTCGCCCGGGCGGCATCCCTCACCCGCAACGAGGCCGAGCGCCGGATGCTGCTCGATCGGGCCGGCCAGCCGTTCACCCGGCGGTGACTCCGCTGTAGCGCCCCACCTCCACGGCTAGGCGGTCGGCCGTGACGGTGGCCTCGGCGCCCAGATCGGCTCCCGCCACCCCGTGCCAGTGGGCAGCCGACCTGGCCGCCTCCAGGGGGTCGAGACCCCGAGCCCATAGGGCGGCGGCCATTCCCGCCAGCACGTCGCCGGTGCCGATCGTGGCCAGCTCCGGGCCGCCGCTCACCACCGCCCAGGGGGTCTCTCCATCGGTCACGTAGGTGGGCCAGCCCTTCAACAGCACCACCGCCTCCAGTCGCGCAGCCAGCCGTTGCGCCGCCTCCGGCCCCGCCTCCTCTCCGGCCAGCCGCCGGAACTCCCCGGCGTGGGGGGTGAGCACCAGCCCTCCCCGCCGGGCCGCCAGGTCCTCTCCCGAGGTGAGAGCGTCGGCGTCGGCCACTATGGAGGTGGCACCGTCCCGAACGGCCCGCACC
>JBKHJQ010000171.1:0-5818 GCA_046538055.1 Actinomycetota bacterium | reverse complement strand
GGCGCAGGGTGGAACCAACACAAGGGGAAGACATGAGACAGGTCATCTGGCGGGTGCCCAACGGCTCCCGGCTCGTCGGCAGACTGGACGCCATCGCGCAGCGTCACGGGGTGTCCCGCAACCGGGTGCTCACAGCGCTCATCGAAACCGGAATCCAGGGCCTGGAGGCCGAGGAGTTCAGGCAGGTGGCCGAGCGCCTCACCGAGCGCACCCACCGCCATCTTGGGCCGAAGGTGGCCTTCCAGCGCACCGCCGAGTCCGAGCGCGTGCTCCGCGACACCTGTCGCTGCGGCCCCCACCCCAGACCCCCGGTGGCGGGGGAGGTGTCCCACAAGTGGCCCGAGTACCTGGAGCGTAAACGGGAGTGGGACGCCCGGCACTCCCAGCACGCATAGGAGTTCGCATAGCATGGCCGTTGTGAAACTCCGGCACTCGAACTTCCGTTGCGAACGGTGCAAGCGCACCATCGCAGCGGGCAGCCGTGGTGTCAGGATCTGGGGCCGGGTGTGGCATGTGGACTGCGCGGTGGACTACCGCCGTGCACGGGCCGCCAAGAGGGAGACCGTCAGTTAAGCTGGCGCACAGCGGAGTGGCGCAGGTCGGCAGCGCGTCGGGCTCATAACCCGAAGGACGCCGGTTCAAATCCGGCCTCCGCTACGGCCCGGAGGACGCCGCAACTGGGCAAGCGGCCCCCGCGACCACCCACGCGGGGTAGCTCAGACGCCCCCAAGAGCGCCGGGCATTACCCTTGGCCCATGTGCAGGATGGTCGTTTTCGGCGGGCATTTCGAGGAACTGTGGCTGCACTGTGACCGTCACGGGACTATCGCTGTGCTCGACGCGGGGTTCGATGTGGACAAGCTGATCGCGGTGGTCACCGGGCACCGGGAGGCGTATGCGCACCGCTGACCTCACCCGCTGGCAGCGGTACTTCGAGCTGCGCGACGAGGGCCACTCCGTGGAGAAGGCCTCCCGGGGGTCTCGTATTGACCCCAAGACCGCGTGGCGGTTCGAGCGGGGTGAGATCGGCTCCCAGGGGTTGCAGGCCGCCGAGGAGCTTGGCTACACCCGGGTGGCCGACATCGAGGTGGCCCCTCCCCTGTCCCGGGAGGCCAAACGAGCGCTGGACGACTTCGGCTATTTCCGACGCCGGTACTTCGGGCGGGTCTCCTCCCCCTGGCAGGAGCGCGCCGCCTACACCGTGGTGGAGAAACTGGAGACCCCCGACCGGGAGTACGGGGTCATCAACTCCTCCCCCGGCGGCGGGAAGTCCACCCTGTTCACCCACGACATCCCCGCCTGGCTCATCGCCCGCAACAGGGCCATCCGCATCCTGCTCGGCTCCCGCACCGAACAGCAGGCAGAGCGCTATGTCAGGCGGTTGAAGAAGACCCTGACCCGCGATGTGCCCATGTCGCCGGACCCCGAGCTGCACGCCAAAGGCCTCGCGCACTTCGCAGACGCCACCCTCGCCGGGGACTACGGGGAGTTCAAACCCGAAGGGCGCTCCGACCTGTGGCGCAACGACGCCCTGGCTGTCCGGCAGTTCGGCGGGTACTCGATGGACGACAAGGAGCCCACCGTGTCCGCCTACGGGGCCGAGTCCGGCTTCCTGGGGGGAAGGTTCGACTTCATCGTCTGGGACGACCTGGTGGACAAGAAGAACCTCGCAGGTGAGGCCCTTGAGAAGCTGTGCGACGACTGGGTCATGGAATACGAGACCCGCCTGGAGCCAGGGGGGGTCATCATCCTCCAGGGCCAGCGGATGGGGCCGTCCGACCTCTACCGCTTCGCGCTCGACCTCACCGACATGGACGGCAACCCCAAGTACTTCCACGTCACCTATCCCGCCCACGACGACACCAGATGCACCGGGGACCACTCCGAGCGGTTGCAGCCGTGGCCGTACTCCTGCCTGCTCGACCCGGTCAGAATCCCCTGGAAGGTGCTGTCCACCGTCCAGGCCAACACCCCCCGGGTGTATGAGATCCAGTACCAGCAGAAGGACGGCGCGGCTGCCGGTGAGCTGGTCGAGGGGGCCTGGATCGACGGTGGCACCGACTCCAAGGGCGTCGTGCGCAACGGGTGCCTGGACTACGACCGCCCGTTCGGCCGCTCCCAGCTCCCCCCGCACACCGGCTGGTCGATCATCTCGGTGGACCCCTCTGCCACCAACTTCTGGGCCGTCGGCTGGTGGATCATGGACCCGCGCCGCGAGGTCTACGAGCTGGTCGAGGTGTACCGGCGCAGGATGGGCTCCCAGGAGCTGCTGTCCGAGGATGCGAACACCAGGGCCATCGACGGCCTCGCCGAAGAGATCAGGCAGCGGGCCGTGCAGCTTGAGCACCCCATCGCCGCCATGATTATCGAGGTCAACGCCGCGCAGCGGTACCTGATGGCCCAGCCCCACGTACAGCGCTGGTCGTCCACCCACGACATCATGCTGATGCCGCACTCCACGTCGAACATGTCCAAGAACGTCTCCGAGCTGAACATCACCTCCATCTCCGACTTCTTCCGGCAGGGCCTGGTGCGCCTGCCCTATGAGGATATGGAGGCCCGTCAGGCGGTCAACCGGATGCGCAACGAGCTGGTCGCCTGGCCCGACGCGCAGACAGACGACCTGGTGATGATGACGTGGTTCGCGCTGCGGGCGACCGTTCTCTCCTATGCTGATGCCCAGACCTCCCCGCCACGGTTCGAGCGCCCGGGGTGGGTCAGGAAGGGGCGTGGGATGCCATCGCAGCTCGCCGAGGAGTCCCTACTCCCCTACCACACGTCGATGAGGGGGTTGGCCGGTGCCAAGCGCTGAGGAGATCGTCGAGCTGTGGCGCTTCCGCCGCAACAACTCCGACATCACGCTGTCGAGGATGCGTCGCATCCGGGACGTCTACAACGGCGACCTGGTGCTGCCCTTCGCCGAGGAGACCGAACCCGCCGTGGCCAACCTGGTGCTCATGGGCGTGGACCAGAAGGCGGGCCGGATCGCGTCGGTCGTCCCCCAGATTTACTTCCCGCCCGCCAAGCCCGGCACCAAGACATCCGAGGAGCGCTCGCAGCACAAGCGCGAGGCCGTGCGCGCCTGGTGGGACGACAACGACATCTCCGCGCAGCTCACCGCCCGCGCCCGCCACCTGGTCGCATACGGGCGCACGGTGGTCATGCTGGCCCCGGACTCCAAGATGAAGGTGCCCCGCTGGAAGGTGCGCAACCCCCTGAGCGTGTTCGCCTCCGACGAAGTCGAGTACCCGGGCTGCCCGTCCGACATCATCGCCGCCCATAACAAGCCGTTCGCCTGGTTCCGTCAGCACTACCCCGAGCTGGCCGCCCGGGCGAACCACGACGGGCACTACAAGGACCAAGATCAGGTCGTGCTGCTGGAGTACTCCGACGCCGAGGAGTACGCACTGGTCTTCGGGGGCATCGACACCACCTACATCCCCGGGTACGTGTCCCACCAGTGGGAGACCGATACCTGGTCCGGGTTCGCCGCCGACCTGATCCGGCTGCCCAACAGGGCCGGGCGCACCCTGGCCGCCATCGCCGCCCGCCCCACCCTGGACCGCGAGCAGGGCGAGATGGACCAGATGGTGGGCATGTACGGGGCGCAGGCCAAGCTCACCGCGTTGCAGATGGACGCCATCGAGAAGGCCATCTACCCCGACACCTACCTGATCTCCCGCCCCAACGAGCAGGCCCGGTTCGTGCGCGGGCCGTTCGACGGGCGCTCCGGCGAGGTCAACATCATCTCCGGGGGCGAGGTGCAGACCATCAACGACCAGCCCGGCTGGATGACCGACCCCCTGATCGACCGGCTGGAGCGCTCGCAGCGGCTCACCGGAGGCATCCCGGCCGAGTTCGGCGGCGAGTCCACCACCAATGTGCGCACCGGAAGGCGCGGCGACGCCATCATGTCCGCCGTTGTGGACTTCCCCCTCGCCGAGGCCCAGAACACCCTCGCCAAGTCCCTCCAGCAGGAAGACGCCATCGCCATCCAGATCGCCAAGGCGTACTGGGGGTCGTCCAAGGTCTCCTACCACTACGTGGAGGGGCGCAAGCTGCGCGGCGGCACCTACACCCCGAACGAGCTGTTCGAGGGGCCGCTGTATCACAAGGTCTCCTACCCCGTCGCAGGCGCTGATATGAACAACCTCATCGTCGGCGTCGGTCAGCGCATCGGCCTGGGCACCATGTCCAAGCAGTCGGCGGCCGAGCTGGACCCCCTCATCGACGACCCGGAGCTGGAGACCGACCGGATGACCGCCGAGGGCCTGCACGCCGCCCTGCTGGCCTCGGTGCAGAACGCCGCCGCCGAAGGCGGAATGCCCCCGCAGGTGGTGGGGCGCATCATGGAGCTGGTGCGCTCGAACAAGCTGGAACTGCACGAGGCCATCGCCAAGGCCCAGGAGGAGGCGGCCGAGGAGCAGGAGCAGGCCCAGGCCCAGCCGACCGGCATGGAGGAGGCCCTGGCCCAGGAGGCGGCCCAGGGCATGGGCGAGCCCCAGGCGGTCCCCCAGGTGGGTGAGCCGGGGGCCTCGCTGGGCAACCTCCAGCAGTTGATGACCAACCTGCGACGCACCGGCACCCGGCAGGCAGGCAGAGAGGTTCTGGGGTGATGAGTGATGCCTAGAGCGCGCAAACCGGCACTGGACGACCTCACCTCCACCCAGTACGGCGAGGAGGCCCGCCTGGTGCGCCAGAAGCGCGCCACGCCGAACCTGACCGGCGAACAGCAGGAGGGTCCGTCGCGCCCGTTCGTCTCCCCCGACGAGGTGCCCAACCTCTCCGACCCCTCCTCGCGGCCCGGTGAGCCGCTGACGACCGGAATGGACATCGGCCCCGGGGCCGGTTCGGAGGTCATGTCCCCCACGGGCGACCCGGTGCGGCGCACCTTGCAGGCCATTCTGGCGAACAACCCCGACAACAACGGGGTCATGCGGCTGCTCGACCTGCTCAACGCGATGGGGCGGTAATGCCGGACAGGATCGTCTCCCGGGCCACCACCTTCGACGAGGCCACGCTTCGTCGCAGGCGGGCGGAGCAGCGTGCGGCCGAGGACAACCGCCGCAACCGCTACCCCCGCGCGTGGATGGACCCCAACTACTACGCCGACCCGGCCAACGCCTGGACTGCGCGGTACCTGACCTCGATGGCCGAGCAGTCCCCCAATGCGCTCGCCTTCTGGAACCGTCAGCAGATCGAGGCCCAGGCGTCCATGCTCGGCCCCGAGCACGAGTCGTTGCTCAACCGTTATATGGACACCGGGATCGTCAACCCGGAGACCGCCTCGGGCCTGGCCTCGGTGGCGCACATGGTGGGCATCGACGACGACACCGTTGCCGCCATCTCCTCGCTGGACGCCACCGCGCAGGTCATGGACGGCGAGGGCGCGAAGGAGCCCAAGCAGGGCTCGGAGGCGGACAAGGGGCTGTTGTCCCGGTTCTTCGGCGAGATCACCCGCCCCCTGTTCGCCATGCTGATGCTGCCCGTCGAGTACGTGCAGGGGGCGCTGCGCCACAACGTGGGCGAACTCCAGCAAGACGGCTGGGGGGCCTTCTTCAATCCCTTCGACGAGGGGCCTGCCGAAGGGCAGGACATCTGGGAGCAGACCCTCGGCGGTCAGTGGATCAGAGGAGTGGTGGACCCCAACTACTCCTCCGACCTCGGGGACGGCTGGTTCCCCAACGGCGAGGTGCGCCAGCGGCAGATCATGGCCGCCCGCAGCGCCGCACCCCTGATCCACGACCGCGCCTGGACCCCGGGACGCCAGGTGGCCTCCCTGTTCCTGGAAGATCCCGAGTCGCACCGTTACCGGAACC
>JBKHJQ010000170.1:0-5822 GCA_046538055.1 Actinomycetota bacterium | reverse complement strand
ACTGGCCTACCTGCTGGTGGGCGGTTTCCTCGTGGCCATGCTTCCCGCCTGGGGCGGGCGGGGGCGGACTCCCCCCGACGCCGCGGAGCAGGATGAAGCCGAGGAGGCTGCTCGTGGCTGATCTGAGCTTCACGGATGTGGCCAAGCACTTCGGGGGCGTCCGCGCCCTGGACGGGGTGAGCGGTCACGTGAACGAGGGCGAGATCCTGGGGCTGGTGGGGCCCAACGGCTCCGGCAAGTCGACGCTCATCAACGTCCTGAGCGGGCATTACCTGCCAGACGGGGGCCGCATCGTCTTTGGGGGTGAGGACATCACCGCCCGGCCTCCCCACAAGGTCATCGAGATGGGGATCGCCCGCACGTATCAGATCCCCCGGCCCTTCGGCACGATGACGGCTCTGCAGAACGTGTCGGTGCCCCTGATGTTCGGCTCCGATCCGATGCATCCCCTGGCGGCTCGGGCGGCAGCCCGGGAGTGGCTGGAGTTCACCGGCCTGGAGTCCTACGCCGACGAGCCCGTCGCCAGCCTCAACCTGCACCAGATGAAGTACCTGGAGCTGGCCCGGGCGCTGGCGGCCCGGCCCCGCCTCCTGTTCCTGGACGAGGTGCTCTCCGGCCTCAATCCGGCCGAGATCACCGAGTCGATCGAGATGGTGCGCCGGATCCACCGAAGCAGCATCACCATGGTGATAGTGGAGCATCTGGTGCGGGTCGTGACGGAGCTGGCCACGCGGATCATGGTCCTCGATCAGGGAAGGGTGATCGCCGACGGGGAGCCCACGGCGGTGATGCAGGATGCGGCGGTGGTGACGGCGTATCTGGGAAAGAAGGCGGGACATGCTTGAAGTTCGCTCGGTGGTGACCGGCTACCGCCAGGCGCAGGCTCTGTGGGACGTGTCGCTCACGGTGGGCGACTCGGAGATCGTCACCATCATCGGCCCCAACGGCGCCGGCAAGAGCACCCTCGTCAACGTGCTGGCGGGAATCCATCCCGTCTGGGAGGGCGAGGTGGTGCTGAACGGGGTGGACCTCACCAAGCTCAAGCCGCACGAGGTGTGCTCGGCGGGGATAGCCGTGGTTCCGGAAGGACGCCAGGTGTTCGCCGACATGAACGTGATCGACAACCTCCAGATCGGGGCCTATCACCCCGCGGCCAGGCCGGAGCGCCAGGAGACCCTGGAGAGGGTCTGTGAGATCTTCCCGGTGCTGGGAGAGCGACGCCAGCAGCTGGCCGGGAGCCTGAGCGGTGGGGAGCAGCAGATGCTGGCCATCGGGCGGGCCCTGATGGCCCGCCCCCGCCTCCTCCTCCTGGACGAGCCCTCCCTGGGCCTGGCTCCGGTGATAGTGGACTCCATCTTCGAGATCCTTCGCCAGATCCACTCCGAGGGGACCTCCATACTGGTGGTGGAGCAGAACGTGGTCGAGGCGCTGGAGCTCGCCTCCCGCGGCTATGTCCTCGAGCAGGGCCGCATCGTCAAGGAGGCGCCGGCCTCCGACCTGCTGGAGGATCCCGCCGTCCGCAGCGCCTATCTGGGTGTGTGAGCCTCGTCCCCTGCAACCGTTTGCAGATGGTGGTACCCTCCAGTCATGCTGGAAGACAAAGCGCGCCAACTGCTGACGGATGAGAACTACGGGGTCCTCACCACACTCCTGCCGGACGGGCAGCCCCAGACCCACATGGTGTGGGTGGGCACAGACGGGGAGCATGCCCTGGTCAACACGGAGGTCCATCGCCAGAAGGCCCTCAACGTCCGACGGGATCCCCGGGCCACCCTGCTCGTGTTCGACCGCAACGACATGTGGAGCTGGGCGGAGATCCGCGGCGAGGTGGTGGAGATGGTCACCGGTCCCGAGGCCCGGCGTCATATCGACGAGCTGGCCAACAAGTACCTGGGCGTGGAGGAGTATCCCAACCCGATCCAGTCGGAGCGGGTGATCCTCAAGATCGCTCCCCATCGCCAGCTCATCCGCTAACCCGATGGACGATCGGGACGTGCTCCTGGCGGGCGGCAGCGTCTGGACCGGTGAGAGGACGGTTCCCGCCCTGGGGATCCGCGCCGGCAGGGTGCTGGCGGCGGGTGAGGTGGACGAGGTTCGCGGCCTCCTGGACCGGGGGCACATCGAGATCGACCTGGGGGGACGCCGGGCCATACCCGGGCTCATCGACTCTCACGTCCATGTCCTGCGGGCCGGCCTCACCTGGAACCAGACCGTGCGCTGGGACGACATCGATAGCCTGGCTGAAGGCCTGGATCGCATCCGGCGGGCAGCCGGGGACCGTCCGGCCGGCACCTGGATCCGGGTGCTGGGAGGATGGCATCCCGGCCGGCTGGCCGAGGGCCGCTGGCCCACCCGGGCGGAGCTGGACGACGCCGCCGGGGGCCATCCCGCCTACGTCCAGCTTCTGTACGAGGAGGGTCTCCTCAACACGGAGGGCATGAGGCGGCTGGGGGGAGATGTGGAGGGGATGGAACGGGACGGCTCCGGGGAGCCCACCGGGGTGGTGCGGGGCCCGGCCGCCTTCGGGCGAGTGCTGTCCATGTTCGAGACCCCCTCCCCCGAGGAGCGGGCTGCCTCCACCCGGGAGCTCGTCGCGGATTTCGCCTCCCGGGGTGTCACGGGGGCGATCGACCCGGGCGGGTTCGGGATCACGCCCGCCTCCTACGACACGATGTTCGATCTGTGGCGCCGGGACGAGCTGGACATGCGGGTGCGTCTCTACCTGGTGCCGGCCACCCGGGGCGAGGAGCTGGCCGACATCCGCCAGTGGGTCCGCTACATCCAGCCCGGGTTCGGCGACGACCGTCTCCGCTATGTGGGGATGGGAGAGATCCTCAGCTTCGGATGCCACGACATGGAGGGCGTGCGGCCCTTCCAGGTCTCGGACCAGGCCCGCCGGGAGCTGGGTGAGATGTGCCGCTTGCTGGCCTCGCACGGCTGGCCGGTTCACCTGCACGCCATCTTCGACTCCACGATCTCGGCGGTGCTGGACGTGTGGGAGGAGGTCGATCGCGAGTACGGGCTCCGGGGCCGCCGCTTCTCCCTGGCGCATGCCGAGCCGATCGGGGCCGACAGCCTGGATCGGGTGGCGTCGCTGGGGGTGGGGCTGGCGATACAGAACCGGCTCATGTACCGCTCGGCCGACTCCGCCGCCCTGTGGGGCGACGAGGTGGCCCGCAACTCTCCGCCCCTGGGGGACATCCTGGCCCGCGGCATCCCCCTGGGTGGGGGGACCGACGCCACGGTGGTGTCGCCACACGATCCGTGGCTGGCGTTGTGGTGGCTGGTGACCGGCAAGTCGTTCGACGGCGCCCCGCCCCGGGCCGAGCCCCACCGCCTGTCGGTGCCCCAGGCCCTGGCCGCCTACACCCGCGGCTCGGCCTGGTTCAGCTTCGAGGAGGGCAGCCGCGGCCACCTGGAGCGGGGCGGGCTGGCGGATGTGGCCGTGCTGAGCGAGGACCCCTTCTCCGTCGACCCGGACCATCTGCCCCGGATCGGCTCGGATCTCACCCTCCTGGGGGGCCGCCCGGTCCACGCTTCCCCCGCCTTCGCCGGCATACAGGCATCCCACTGACGGGGAGGCGTCAGTGCTCCCGCAGGTACACCGCCACCGAGCTCATGTCGCGGGGGCCCATTCCCTCCTGGATGGCCTCGTCGGTCACCCGGGAGGTGGCAGTTAGCTGGCGCATGGGCGCCTCCAGTCGCTGGGCGAGCTCCAGGATGAGGTCCATGTCCTTGCGCATGAGGTCGACGCTGAATGCCACCGGCGCCTCCTCGGGGTCCTCGAACGCCTGTCGCTTGTAGAGCAAGAACGGGGAGGCGCCCGCCCCGCTGGCGAACACCTCGTAGGCCTGGGAGCGGTCGATGCCCGCCTTCTCGGCCAGGACCAGGGCCTCGGCGATGGCCAGGTTGGTGGCGTGCACCAGGGAGTTCACCGCCAGCTTCATGGTGGCGCCGGCTCCGGGAGGGCCCAGGTGGAAGACGGCCTTGGAGGTGGCCTCCAGCACCGGGCGCGCCTTCTCCAGGGCGGCCGCATCACCGCCCACCATGGAGGTGAGCTCCCCCCGCTCCACCAGGGCGACGCTGCCGGAGACGGGAGCGTCGAGGAGATGGGCGCCCTTCTCCTCGAACCCGGGGGCCAGGCGGGTGATGGTGCCGGGATCGACGGTGCTCGTCTCCACCACCACGGCTCCCTCTCTCACCCCCTCCAGGGTGCCTCCGGGCCCGGTGTGCACGTCGTCGAGAGCGGCGTCGTCGGCCAGGCTGGAGACGACCACCTCCGCCCCCGCGGCCGCCTCCGCCGCCGATCCGGCCGCCTCCACCCCCAGAGACTCCGACACTCGCGCCGCCTTGTCGGGAGATCGGTTCCAAACCACCAGGTCGAAGCCGGCCCGATGGATGACGGCGGCCATGGCGGCGCCCATTCGTCCCAATCCGATCACGGCTACCCGGGTCATCGTGCTCCTCGTCTCGATGGTCGGACCACGATAGCGCGCCCCAACAATCGATTGCAGGGCCTACACTGGTAGAAGGTCGGCACCGAATCGCCTTCGGGACGACGTGATGGCAAACGTTTGAAGTCATTAGAGTAGGTCGGAGAGAGAGAAGGAGATCATTCATGACTGACTTTCCGGTCGCAACGATGCCCGCCCCCGGTGTCATGGGAGTCGACTGGGAGCAGCGAGTCGACTTCGATCGGCTGCGCGAGTACCGGTTGAACCGTGCCCGCCAGCTGATGGAAGAGGACGATCTGGGAGCCCTCCTCCTGTTCGAGACCTCCAACATCCGCTACGTCACCTCCACCCAGATCGGTTACTGGGCCTTCAACAAGGGGGAGCGCTACGCCCTCCTCACCCGCAAGGGTCGTCCCCGCATCTGGGACTTCGGCTCGGCCGCCAAGGCGCACCGCATCCAGCTCCCCGACTTCTTCGACAAGAACAACTCGGTGGGGGGGAACACCGGCCTGCAGGGGGCCATCGGGGCCAAGACCGGCCTGGCGGCCAACGCCGCCGCCGAGATCGCCCGCATCCTGGATGACGAGGGTCTGGCCGGGGAGCGCGTCGGGGTGGACATGGCCGAGACCTCGGTCTTCTTGGAGCTCCAGAAGGCGGGCGTCAACGTCGTGGACGGGCAGGGAACGATGATGAAGGCCCGGGAGATCAAGAACCCCGACGAGATCGTCCTCATCACCCAGGCCGCCGCCATGGTGGACGGGGTGTACCAGGACATCTTCGAGGCGCTGAAGCCGGGAGTGAGGGAGTCCGACATCGTGGCGCTGGCTCACGCCCGGCTGTTCGAGATGGGCTCGGAGTACGTGGAGGCGATCAACTCCATCGCGGGTGAGCGCTGCTCGCCCCATCCCCATGTGTTCAGCGACCGCCTGATTCGTCCCGGCGACCAGGCGTACTTCGACATCATCCACGCCTACAACGGCTACCGCACCTGCTACTACCGGACTTTCGTGGTGGGGCGGGCCAACCAGGCCCAGCGGGACGCCTTCAAGCAGTCCCGGGAGTGGATGGACGCCGCCATCGACAAGGTCCGTGTCGGCGTCACCACCGACGAGATCGCCCGGGTGTGGCCGGAGGCGCAGGACTTCGGGTTCGAGGACGAGATGGACGCGTTCGGGCTGCAGTTCGGCCACGGCATCGGCGTGGGCCTGCACGAGCGGCCCATCATCAGCCGCCTCAACTCGCTGGACGACCCGATCGAGATCAAGGAGGGGATGGTCTTCGCCCTGGAGACGTACGCCCCCGCCGCAGACGGTCGCTCCGCCGCCCGCATCGAAGAGGAGGTGGTGGTCACCGCCGACGGCCCCCAGG
>JBKHJQ010000169.1:0-5835 GCA_046538055.1 Actinomycetota bacterium | reverse complement strand
CAGTTGATGCGCGAGAACGGGAGATGGGACAGCGGGAGGGAGGGGGCGGTTCGCTAACGTCGCAGTCCAATGGCCGCCGGGACCCATGCCGCCCTTCCGGACGCACGCAACACCGACATCGTGGTGTACGTGGACGGGGAGTTCCTTCCCCGCCATCAGGCCAAGGTGTCCGTCTTCGACAGCGCCTTCCTGGTGGGGGACGGGATCTGGGAGGGCATCCGCCTCCACCAGGGCCGTTTCGCCTTCCTGGAGCGCCATCTCGACCGGCTCTTCCAGGCCGCCGCCGCCACCCGGATCGATCCCGGTCTCACCCGGGAGGAGCTGACCGAGGCCCTGTATGAGACCGTCCGCCGCAACGGGATGGAGGACGGCGTCCACGTCCGCCTCATGATCAGCCGCGGCACCAAGTCCACTCCCTCCCAGCACCCGGCCAACCTGGTGTCAGGTCCCACAGTGGTGATCATCGCCGAGCACAAGCAGGCCGACCCGGAGGTGGCCGGCCGGGGGATCAGCCTCTTCACCGCCACCGTGCGGCGGCCCCCTCCCGACACGCTGGATCAGCGGCTCAACTGCCACTCCAAGCTGCACGAGGTGATCGCCCTCCTCCAGGCCACCGAGGCGGGCGCAGACGAGGCCTTGATGCTGGATCCCACCGGGGCGGTGGCCACCTGCAACGCCACCAACTTCTTCGTTGTCCGGGACGGCGAGCTGTGGACGTCCACCGGCCACTACAACCTCCACGGCATAACCCGGGGCGTGGTCCTCGAGGAGGCGCGCTCCGCCGGGATCCCCACCCACGAGGCGCCCTTCACCCTCACCGAGGTGTACTCGGCACAGGAGGCATTCGTCACCGGGACCTTCGGCGGGCTCACCCCGGTCCGGTCGGTGGACGGCCGCCCGATCGGTCAGGGGCAGGAGGGCCCGCTCACCGGCCGGCTGCGCCGCCTGTACGAAGAGGCGGTGGAGAGGTCGGTCTCGGGATGACGGTGACGCGCATCTCGTTGTGGTCCGGTCCCCGCAACGTGTCCACCGCCCTCATGTACTCGTTTCGGGAGCGCTCCGACACCACGGTGGTGGACGAGCCCCTCTATGCCTACTCCCTGGCGCACTTCGACATCCCCCACCCCGGACGGGAGGAGGTCATCGCCGCCCAGGACACGGACGGGGAGAGAGTCGTCCGGGACGTGCTCCTGGGGCCGGCACCCACCCCCGTCGTCTTCTTCAAGAACATGGCCCGCCACCTGGAGGGCCTGGACCGCTCCTTCCTGGCCGAGCTGCACAACGTGATCCTCACCCGCGATCCCGCCGACGTGCTCACGTCCTTCATCAAGCAGGTGCCCGAACCCGACCTGGAGATGACCGGGCTCCCCATGCAGATGATCCTCCTCGACTCCATCCTGGAACAGGGCGAGGATCCCCTGGTCCTGGACGCCCGCTTCCTCCTCACCGACCCCCGGGCGGTGCTGGAGACCCTGTGCCGCCGGATCGGGATCCCCTTCGAGGAGGGGATGCTGTCCTGGGAGCCGGGACCGGTCCCCGAGGACGGCGTGTGGGCCAGGTACTGGTACGAGAGCGTCCACCGCTCCACCGGATTCGCCCCCTACCGGCCCAAGCCGGAGGAGGTCCCCGAGAGGATCCGGCCGCTCCTGGCCCGGGCAGTGCCGCTCTACGAGCGCCTGCTGGCCTACGCCATCCGGCCCTGAGCCTCTCCCCCGCCCCGCCGGGGACTCCCGGGTCTTGCCGCCCACTGCCAAAACCTATTGACAGGGGTCGATGTATTGATTACGGTCGAATCGACAGTCGTCGATAGAAGGAGCGAGAGATGACGACGCCACTGGAGACGAGAGAGCGGATCCTCCTGGTGGTGGATCCGGTGAGCTGCGGGGAGACGGCCCTGGAGCGGGCCCTGGCCGGGCTGGACCCGGACCGGCACGCCCTCACCCTGCTGGTGGTGGCCAAGGCCCCGCCCTCCGGTGACGCCACCCTGATGCCGGTCTCGGGATTCGCCCATGCCCAGGCCTCCCTGGCGGTCTACCGCCGGGTCGCCGAGGAGGCGGGGTTCCCCCTGGACGGATGGGTCACACCCGACCGCCCCCAGCAGATCGCCCGGGAGGTGGAGGCCTCCGGCCCCTACGACCGGGCCCTGGCCGTCTCCCCGTCGGGAGTGCGCCGGCGCCTCCTGAGGCAGGATCTGAGCCGCCTGCTGGAGACCATCGGAATCGACACCGCCCTCGCCTGCGCCCGATAGGAGCACGGAACATGGCTGCATCAGACATCAGGGAGACAGTGCGCCGCCGCTATGCAGTGGCGGCGGAGACAGGGTGCTGCGGTTCTGAGGAGAGCTGTGCTCCCTCCGACAGCGACATGACCGGCGGCTCCTACGCCCAGACCGAGCTCTCGTCCCTCCCGCAGGGCGCGGCCGGGGCCAGCCTGGGGTGTGGCAACCCCACGGCCGTCGCCGAGCTGCGGGAGGGGGAGACGGTGCTGGACCTGGGCGCAGGGGGAGGAATCGACGTCCTCCTGTCTGCCCGACGGGTGGGACCCACCGGGTTCGTCTACGGCGTGGACATGACCGACGAGATGCTGGATCTGGCCCGGAGCAATGCCGCCCAGGCCCAGGTCGACAACGTCGAGTTCCGGCGCGGATACATCGAGGACATCCCGCTCCCGGACGCATCCGTCGACGTTGTCATCTCCAACTGCGTCATCAACCTGTCGGCGGACAAGCCGACCGTGTTCGCCGAGATGCACCGGGTCCTGAAGGAGGGGGGCCGCATCGGCATCACCGACATCGTGGCCGACGATTCGCTCAGCCCCGAGGAGCGGGCCGAGCGCGGAGATTGGGTGGGATGCATCGCCGGCGCCCTGAGCGTGTCCGAATACGAGTCGGGGCTGACCGGGGCGGGCTTCGTGGATGTGAGCCTGACGCCCACCCACGAGGTGGCGGACGGGATGCACTCGATGATCATCCGCGCCACCCGCCCGTGACGGGCCGGCGCCGCCGGCGACGCCGTGACGTCAGCCGGTGGCGCCGCCCGGGGGCGGGCCGACGATGTCGATGCCGTGGGCGGCGCACACCTCGGCCACACGGGCCGGGTCGATGGGGCCCGGCTCGGGGAGGACGGCCTGGGGGATGGCAGTCCCGAGGGTGGCGACCATGGCGTCGAAGCGAGGTGGTCCCGAGGGCGAGGCAGTGACGTTCATGAAGTGAGCCGAGGGGGACATCACCTGGAAGGTGTGGGCCACCGCCCGCGGCAGGTGGGCGAACGAGCCCTCCCCGGCGGCGATCTCCTCGCCCCCCGTGTACAGGCGGAGCTCTCCTTCCAGGATGATGAACAGCTCGTCCTCGTGGCGGTGGATGTGCTCGGGCGGCCCGAACCCCCGGGGGGCGGTGAACTCGACGACGCTCATCGAGCCCGAGGAACCGGCCTCGTGCTTGATCGTGGCCAGATGGTTGAGGAAGCTGAGGTGCTTCCCCTCGCCGGGAGCGAGGATCACGGGCTGGGCGGGTGCCTGTTGGATACTCATGGCTGCCACCCTGCGGCCGATCCTTCAGAAAACCTTACGATCTCCCGCCGCCGGCATCCACCTCCATCCCCAGCTGGGCGAAGGCCTCCTCCCAGGCCTGCAGGGCGCGGCGGGCCTCACCCGGCTCCCCCGCGGCTCGCAGTGACTCCACGACCAGGCGATGCCCCGCCTCGTCGTAGGGGTCGGCCTCCACCAGGCGCCGCCCCAGCTCGGCGGCCCGCAGGTGGTTCCCCGACCGTCCCTCCCGCTCGGCCACCCTGCGTGCCGCCGCCATGAAGCGGGTGCGAGCCTCGTCCCGGGTGGGTCCGGTCCAGTCCTCGTAGACGTCCTCGGGAAGGAACTCGCCGGTGTAGGCGGCCACGACGGCGGCGTCGTCGGTGGCCCGGTGGTAGTCCTCCAGATCGGTGGAGATCTCGTCCGGGTCCAGGCGGACGGTCTGGCGATCGGCGATCACCCCTCCTCCCAGCACCCGGCGCACGGCCGACAGCTGCACCGAGAGGCGCGCTCCCAACCGTCGCATGTCGGACTCGTCCGGCCACAGCATGTCGATCAGCTCGTCGCGGGTCACCGACCGGCCCCGGGCGACCACGAGGCGCTTGCACAGCTGGCGGGCATGCCGGGAACCCCACGCCGAGGTCGGGATGGGCTCGCCGTCCACCTCCACCCCGAACCCGCCCAGGGTGAGGATCCGGACGCTGGGAACGGGTCCCGCCGGGGGGCGGGAGAGGATCCTCCCGGTGACGAATCGCTCCACCTCCGGCATCCAGGTGTCCAGGTCCCCCACGTAGGCGAAGTGGTCCTCACCCTCCAGCTCGAGAAGGCGGGCTCGAGGGATCGAGCGGGCCAGCCGGCGGCCCCTGTCGATGGGGACGATCCGGTCGCCCCTCCGGTGGATGACGAGTGTAGGGACATCCAGATCGGGAAGCACTTCGCCGGCGTCCATCTCCGCCGACAGGTCGATGAGCTCCCGCAGCGAGTCAGAGGAGGCGGCATGGCGCTCATACCTCTGATGCCAGGTGCGGAAGCCCTGGTCGGAGGCGAGGGAGGGAGCGAAGTGATCCACGATGCGGGACTCGGGGGTCCCCCATTCCGCCACCATCCTCTCGCGACGGACGATCCTCTCGGGCTCCGGCCAGGGGGGCGCCAGGGAGGCGCCGGTCCCGAACAGCACGAGGCCGTCGACCCGATCGGGGTAGGTGGCGGCGAAAAGGAGGGCCATCGGGCCCCCGTCCGACTGCACGAAGAGATGGGCGGAGCCCACCGAGGCGTCGTCCATCACGGCCCGCAGGTCGTCGACCCGCTCGTCGATGCCGGCCACCCGGCTGCGGCGGTCGGAGGCGCCCGTCCCCCTCTTGTCGAAGTGGAGGTAGCGGCTGAAGGACCCGAAGCGATCCAGCATCCCCCGCACCAGGGGCCACTCCCACGCCACCTCGATGTTCTGGGCGAGGGGTGGGATGGCGACGATGGTGGCCGGCCCGTCGCCCCACATCTGCCATGCCAGGCGGGCGCCCCGGCCGGAGGCGAAACGGATGGGCGGTACGTCGCCCGTCGTCACGTGCCCCAGACGGGTGGCGGGACGTGGGCTCCGTCTGCCAGGTTCCAGTACTCCCGAAGGCGGCGGCACAGTCCCGCGGCGTCGAACTCCCCCAGGAGGCAGCCGCTCAGGGTGACGGGGCTCCCGTCGTTCTCCATCGTCGTCCACCACTCCGCCGCCACCCGATCACCGTCGACGATGGGGCGGCCCATGCGCACCGCCACGTTGCTCTGGGTGGAAGTGACGCCTTGCCAGTAGGCCCGGACACCATCCCGTCCCCGGTGGGGCTCGTCATAGATGTAGGAGAGGTACTCGGCGTCCTCGGTGAACAACTCCACCACCGCGTCGTCGTCGGCCTCCTCCCAGGCCCGACGATACCCCTCCAGCCACTCGTCGATCGTCAGAGTCATCTCACCTCCTGCCCCCAGCCTACGGCTCCCGGCGGCGGGCAAGGGCCACGACGATCAGGGCTGCAACCAGCGCCGCCGCCAGGCCCACGACGGCGCCGACCTCCCACCCGACCGGCTCCAGCACCGCCACCACCAGAACGGCGCCGGCGCCTCCCCCACCCACCAGGAGGGACCTGGCCACAGATGCCGGAGCGGAGATCGGCACCGACCGCCCCTCCAGGGAAGCCGAGCCCAGCTCCACCACTACCAGCAGCAACCCGGCCGAGGCGACCAGGTCGGCCAGCCCCGCCCCCGCCAGCCCATGGACACCGGTCCGCATCAGGAAGGTGGCACACCCGGCCCCCATCGCCCAGGTGTGGCCGG
>JBKHJQ010000168.1:0-5871 GCA_046538055.1 Actinomycetota bacterium | reverse complement strand
CTTATGGGCCGAAAGGCTCAGCCCGAGGCCAGCCGCTCGGCCTGTTCGGCGGCGGTGAGGGCATCGACGAACTCGTCCAGGTCACCCTCCAGGACCGCGTCCAGGCGTCTCACCGTGAGGCCTATCCGGTGATCGGTCACCCGGTTCTCCTTGTAGTTGTAGGTGCGGATCTTCTCCGCCCGCTCGCCGGTGCCCACCTGGGATCGCCTCGCCCCCGCCACCTCGGCATCGTGCTCGGCCTGACGGGCCGCCAGCAGCCGCGCCCGGAGGATGCGGTATGCCTTCTCCTTGTTCTGGAGCTGGCTCTTCTCGTCCTGGACGGACACCACCAGACCGGAGGGGACGTGGGTGAGCCGGACGGCGGAATCGGTGGTGTTGACCGACTGCCCTCCCGGGCCCTGGGACCGGAAGACGTCCACCTTGACGTCGGAGGGATCGATCTGCACCTCCACCTCGTCCGCTTCGGGGAGGACGGCCACCGTTGCGGTGGAGGTGTGCACCCGACCCTGGGACTCGGTGCGGGGAACCCGTTGCACCCGATGGACCCCAGCCTCGTACTTGAGCCTCGAGTAGGCGCCCTGGCCTTTCACCGCCACCGCAACCCGGCTGTAACCCCCCGCCTCGGAGGGTGATGCCTCCATCGGCTCCACCCGGAAACCATGGTCCTCGGCGTAGCGCTCGTACATGCGCAGGAGGTCGCCCGCCCAGATGGCCGCCTCGTCGCCGCCGGCCGCAGCCCGGATCTCCAGTATCACGTCCTTTCGGTCGTTGGGGTCAGCGGGAGTCATGGCCTTGCGAAGCTCGGCCTCAAGCCGGTTCGCCTCCTCCTCTCGATCCTCCGCCAGGCGCCGGAGCTCCCCGGCCATGTCCGGGTCCTCTGCCGCCAGCTCCAGAGCCTCCGATCGATCGGTCATCGCTCTCCTCCAGCGATCGACCAGCTCCACGATGGCGGAAAGCTCCGAATGGCGCCGTCCCAGCTCGGCCAGACGGCGCGGATCAGAGACAACCTCGGGGTCGGCCAGGTCGGCTTGCACCGCCCGGTACGCCTCCTCCACCTCGGAGAGGCGCTCTGCCAGCGCTTCCTCCATCAGCCGGCCACAGCACCCCGCCGGGCCGCCAGAGCCGACTCCGGCACCTCTCCCCTGGCCCGGACACTCTCCACGGTCTCGTCCTCCAGTGCGGTGACCATCGAGGCGATCGCCACCTCGATCTGGTCGGCCTCTGGCCGGTTGGTCGTGAGCTTCTGCAGCCACAGGCCAGGGGCCGACAGGGCCCGCGACAGCAAGGAGCTGCGGCCCAGACCGGTGAATCGGAGGAGCTCGTAGGCCAGCCCGGCGATGAGGGGGATCCCCACTATCCGGCTCACGAGCAGCCAGAGGATGCTCGGCTGGTGGAAGAGGGAGAAGAGGACGATCGATCCAAGGATGACGATGAGCAGGAAGCTGGTCCCGCAGCGGGGATGCTCGGGCCGGTACCGGGCCACCGATTCGACGGTGAGCGGCTCGCCGGCCTCGTAGGCATGGATGGTCATGTGCTCGGCCCCGTGGAAGGCGAACACCCGGGCGATCTCCTTGGATCTGCCTATCGCCCAGATGTAGCCCACGAACAGGGCCAGCCGGACCACCCCCTCGACGACGTTGAAGATGAGGGCAGAGTCACCCGAGGTGAACCGAGCGACGAACGCCGGTACCAGGATGAAGACGGCCAGGAAGAACGTCAGGGCGATGGTCATCGACACCGCTATCTGCCGCCCGGTGAGCGGCTCCTCTTCCTCTTCGTCCACGGCCCGCTGCGCCGACCAGGAGAGGGCCCGGAATCCCAGGGTGAGCGACTCACCCAGGACCATCACACCACGCACGAACGGGATGCGGGCCGCCCGGGAGCGACTGGAGAGACGGGGAAGGGCCCGGCGGATCGCTTCGATAACGCCGTCGGGACGACGAACCGCCACCGCCCACGCCCCCGGGGCGCGCATCATCACCCCTTCGATGACGGCCTGCCCACCCACCGTCTCCGTGGGATCGATCGAGTGTCTAGCCTCGGGACTGGATTCCGCTCCCGGAGCCGTCATTCCTCAGAGGCGGGCTCTGCCTTCCCCTTCTTCGTGAAGCTGTCGGATCCGTAGCGCTTCTTGAACCGCTCGACCCGGCCGCCCGTGTCGACCAGCTTCTGCTTGCCGGTGAAGAAGGGGTGGCACTCACTGCACAGCTCCACATGCATATCCCCCGGCCGGGTGGAACGGGTTGTGAAGGTGTTGCCGCACGAGCACGTGACACGCGTCTCGTCGTAGGTGGGGTGGATATCGGCTCTCATGGGACTCCCTGTGCTCTTCAGTTGCCGCTCTTGGCCACATCGGCCAGGAACTCGGCGTTGGAGGTGGTGTTCTTCAGTCGATCGATCAACAGCTCCAGGGCGGCGCCGGATTCCAGGGCGAGGAGCACCCGGCGCAGTTTCCAGACCTGGGTCAGCTCCTTCTGGTCGAACAGCAGCTCCTCTCGCCTTGTTCCCGACGACTCGATGTCGATGGCAGGGTAGATGCGCTTGTCGGCCAGCTTCCGATCCAGGCGCAGCTCCATGTTCCCCGTTCCCTTGAACTCCTCGAAGATGACCTCGTCCATCTTGGACCCCGTTTCCACCAGGGCAGTTCCCAGGATCGTGAGGCTGCCGCCTTCCTCGATGTTGCGGGCGGCTCCGAAGAACCGCTTGGGGGGATACAGGGCAGTCGAATCGACACCGCCGGACAGGATCCGGCCCGAGGCCGGGGTGGCGAGGTTGTGTGCCCGGGCGAGACGGGTGATCGAATCGAGGAGGATCACCACGTCCGTTCCCATCTCCACCAGCCGCTTGGCCCGCTCGATGGCGAGCTCGGACACCTGAGTGTGCTCTTCGGCAGGACGGTCGAAGGTGGAGAAGATGACCTCGCCCTTCACCGAGCGCTGCATGTCGGTGACCTCCTCCGGCCGCTCGTCCACCAGCACGACCATCAGGTAGCACTCCGGGTTGTTGGCGGTGATGGCCTGGGCAATCTCCTTGAGCACGGTTGTCTTGCCCGCCTTGGGAGGCGAGACGATGAGCCCCCGCTGGCCCTTGCCTATGGGAGCGATCAGGTCCACGATCCTGGTGAGTGTGGAGTCCTGCTTGCCCTCCACCTCCAGACGGAGACGGACATCGGGGAACAGCGGGGTCAGGTTCTCGAACCGCTTCCGGTTGCGGACCTCGGAGACGTCCCCACCGTTGACGGAGTCGATTCGGGTGATGGCGGGGAACTTCTCCTGGGAGCGGGGTGACCGGATGGGGCCCTTGACCAGGTCGCCTTTGCGGAGGCCGAACTTGCGGATCTGGCCGGCGGAGACGTACACGTCCCTGTCGCCCGGCAGGTACCCGGTGGTGCGCAGGAACCCGTAGCCCTCAGGAAGGATGTCGAGGAGACCTTCCCGGACCTCGGGCTCGCCGTCCTGGTCCTGGCTCTGGCTCCCCTGTCCGCTTCTATTGCGGTTGCGCTTGCGACGGTTCCGACCACCGCGGTTGTTGCCGCGGTTGTCGTTGTCGTCGTCGTCGTCTCCGCCGTCGCTGTCGTTGTCTCCATCGCCGTCGTCGGAGGAGCGGGAGGAGTCTTCCTCGGAGCGTTGTCGGGACTCGTGGCCCCGGTCACGGTCGCCGTCGGACGAATCCGGCTCCGCCTCCGCCTCGCTGGAGCGGGGAGTGGCGGAGGGAAGCTCGACGTTGGCGGTGACGTCCTCCTGGGAGCCGGAGTCGCCTCTCTGATCCATGATCTGGGAGATCAACCTCGACTTCTGGAGCCCGTCTGTCTCGATCCCCACTGCCGATGCGATCTCGCGCAGTTCGGCTATGGACTTCTCCTGCAATTGAGCTCTCGTGGTCATTCCAACCTCGGTGGCGTGCCCCGACCACGTAAACGATGTGCCCGAACCGGCGCAGCGAACGTGCGGGGTGGGTGTGAATCCGGCGGGGCGGAGTCCCCGTCGGTGAGGGCATCATACCCCAAGTCGTGGGAGAGGACAAAGACCTGTTCGGCCCGTCGGCGTCCTGGGGTACTGCGTCCTACGTCATACGTGATAGGTCCCGTCTCTCACCGCAGCGGATCCACCGTCAAACCCGTAACAGGCGCCAACACGGGAGACGGCCATCATGACTGTGCTCCCGGCAGGACTCGAACCTGCGCACCTGGTTCCGGAGACCAGTGCTCTATCCCCTGAGCTACGGGAGCGGCGGACCCCGCATTGTACAGAGGGCAGGTTCTGTGGCCGAACGGGTCACCGCTAGCGTTGCAGGAGATGCAGGTAGGAATCGGAATCCTGGGCGGCGGCGTCGTAGGTGGGAGCCTGGCCTACAAGCTCCTGCACGAGCACGAGGTGATCCGCACCAAGACCGGCCTCGACCTGAAGCTGGTACGGGTGGCGGTGCGGGACCTGAACAAGGCCAGGCTCTTTCCGGCCGACTTCGCCACGGACCGGCCCGAAGATGTGGTGGACGATCCCGACGTCGATCTGATCGTCGAGCTCATGGGAGGCCTGGAGCCGGCCCGCGCTCTGGTCTTGCGGGCGTTGCAGGCGGGCAAACCCGTGGTCACCGCCAACAAGCAGCTGGTGGCAGCAGAAGGGGCCTCCCTCTTCCGGCAGGCCGAGGCCAGCGGCGTCTCTGTCATGTTCGAGGCGGCCGTGGGCGGAGGGATACCCATCATCCGCCCCCTCTCGGAGTCCCTGGCGGGAGAGAGGATCACCTCGGTGATGGGCATCGTCAACGGGACCACCAACTTCATCCTCACCCATATGAGCGAAGACGGGCGCCCCTATCCGGACGTGCTGGCCGAGGCGCAGCGCCTGGGCTATGCCGAGGCCGATCCCCGGGCCGACGTGTCAGGGGAGGATGCCGCCGCCAAAGCGGCCATCCTGGCGGGGCTGGCCTTCGGCGTGTGGGTGCACCCGGACCGGGTGCATTCGGAAGGGATCGAGGACGTGGATCCGCTGGACATCGCCTTCGCCGCCCGCCTGGGATACGTCGTGAAGCCCCTGGCCATCGCCGAATCCACGCCCGAGGGCGTCAGCGTCAGGGTGCATCCCGCCCTGGTGCCCGCCCATCACCCCCTCGCTGCCATCCGGGGAGCCCAGAACGCGATCTTCGTGGCCGGGCCCGCCATCGGTGAGCTCCTCTTCTCCGGGCCGGGGGCGGGAGGAGACCCCACCGCCACCGCCGTCCTGGGGGACATCGTGACCGCCGCCCGCGAGCTGCTGGCCGACGCCCCGGTCGCCCCCCGGGTGAGAATCGGGCCGGGCGCAGTGGCGGACTTCGGGCAGGTGGAGACCAGCCAGTACATCCGCCTGGAGGTGGAGGATGCGCCCGGGGTGCTGGCCGCCATATCCGGCACGTTCGGGGACACCGGGGTGTCCATCCGGTCCGTGTGGCAGGAGGGCCGGGGCGACGAGGCCACCCTCCTCCTCGTGACGCACGCCGCCAGCGAATCCGCCCATGGAAAGGCCCTGGCCCGTCTCGGGGAGATCGCCTCGGTTCGCCAGGTGGCGACGGTCCTGCGGGTGGCGGTCGAGACGGACTGATGGAGTACCGCTCCACCCGCGGTGGTGCCTCCGGCAGGGGCTTCGCCGAGGTCCTTCTCGAGGGTCTTGCCCCCGACGGCGGCCTCTATGTGCCCGAGGTCATCCCGTCGCTGCCGGCCCTGCCGGAGGACTTCGCCGCCGGGGTCGCCGCCATGGCCCGTCCCTTCGTCACCCCCGACCCGCTGGCGGAGGAGCTGGGCGACATCACCCGGGCCGTTTACGGCGGCTTCCGGCATCGGCAGGTGGCTCCCCTCCGCAAGGTAGGCGAGAACCGCTATCTCCTGGAGCTGTTCTGGGG
>JBKHJQ010000167.1:0-5892 GCA_046538055.1 Actinomycetota bacterium | reverse complement strand
GCCCTGTTCAGCTACAACGGAACCGTCCATTGGGGGATCCACGCCGACTACGACACGCTTCCCGACTCGGAGCTCTTTGCGGAGGCCATCCAGCGGTCCGCCCGGGAGCTGGCAGAGGCAGCCGGACAGTAGGGGTCCCCGCCGGAGGCGGGTTTGAGCAGGCACCGGGCGAGTGTCATCCTGAGCATGTGCCCCTCGTCGCCGCCTTCGCCGGTGCAGTCGCCATCTCCTTCTCAGCCATCTTCTTCGCCCTGGCGGACGTGGAGGCCGTTACCGGATCGTTCTTCCGGACCGGCTATGCCCTGCCCGTGCTCCTCGTCCTGTGGTGGCGCCACCGAAGACGGGATGGGCGCAGCCACCGGGCACGGATCCTGGCGTTCGCGGCCGGCCTCATGCTGGGAGCCGATTTCACCACCTGGCACCTGGCCATCGAGCACATCGGGACGGGGCTCGCCACTCTCCTGGTCAACACCCAGGTCGTGATCGTGGCGGTCCTGGCGTGGGTGATCTTCGGCGAACGGCCCTCCCGCGTCGTCGCCGCCGCCATCCCCGTCGTGCTGGCGGGAGTGGCCCTCGTATCGGGAATGGGCCAGGACGACGCCTTCGGCGCGGATCCGCTGCTGGGAACCGTGTTCGCCCTCTCCGCAGCCGTCTTCTACGCCCTCTTCCTCCTCGCCTTCCGGCGTTCCAACCGGGTGCAGGCTCCGGCGGTCGGCTCGCTGCTGGACGCCACCGCCGGTGCCTTCGTGACCAGCATCCTCGCCGCCCCCCTCCTGGGAGGCCTGGAGCTCACCCTGGCATGGCCCACCCACGGGTGGCTGGTGGCGCTGGCACTCGGCTCGCAGGTGTTCGGATGGCTGGCGATCGGCTACGCCCTGCCCCGCCTTCCCGCCGCCGAGACCTCGACGTTCATCCTCCTCCAGCCGGTGCTCACCATGATCTGGGGGGCGCTCGTCTTCTCCGAACAGCCCTCTCCCGTTCAGCTTCTGGGCGCCACCCTGGTGTTGGGCGGGGTGGGCCTGGTGGCGACGATCAGCGCCCGGCGTCGTCCCATCCCGGCGGAGGCGAGCCCGTGACCGCCCGGGCCTTGGCCGCCCCCCAGGCCAGATGCGCCCGCCACACGTCCTCTCCCAGCTCCCGCGTGCTGGCGGGTGCCAGGTCGTAGATGTCCCCGGGCAGAGCCGATTCGGCCACCGGATCTCGTCGCACCTCTTCGGCCCCGGCCGCGGCCAGCGCATCGGTCGGGAACCGCATGGCCTCCTGGAACAGCTCCAGCGGCCCGCGGCGCTGATCCACGAAGTCCTCCGACAGCAAGCCCTCGAGAGCTTCCTCCAGCCGGCGCTGCCCCTCCGCCACCGCCTGGTCGACGCCGTGAGGGCGGCCCGCTCCCACACGTGACAGCACATGCCGGGGGTACGCCTCCACCAGCGCCTCCAGCAGTCGGCGGGATACCTCCGGCATGCGCCCGGTGCTCACCGTCCGAACACCTCCACCACGAGCACTCCCAGGGGACCGTCCACAGCCGCCACCCCCACGCGGTCGAAGCGGGGGTCCGCCAGCACCGAGTCTTCCGCCTCGACGATGGCGGCCTGGGCGGCCCTCTCCGAGGAGGCGAGAGCCGTCATCTCCGCCGCCCGGTGCAGACGCAGGCCGGTCCCGGACACCTGGGCGAGTACCCGGTCGGGGCGCCGGCGCTCCACGTAGCCGTCCCGGTACATGGAAAGGGCGCGCTCCGCCGCCACTTCCGCCAGGGCATCTGACCACGCCAGCGGATCGGAACCGGCTTCCAGTCGGTCGGAGTTCACGCGGTCCGCTACGAACGCGGCGGCGTCCTCATCCAGTCGGAGGACGCCGGGGTCGACCGGCTCGGTCTCGATTCGCTCCCCCTGGGAGGGAACGATCCTGGTCCCGCCGGTGAGGCGCTCGATCGCCGCCAGCGCCTCCATCGCCCCATCCCCCACCAGCGGGTCGACGAGCCGGCGCGGGAGACCTTCCGGATCGGTCACCGCCCCCGCCACGGTGGAGCCCTCTACCGCGTCGTCCACGGAATCGGGCACCGGCAGGACTTGGGCGATGCTCAGGACCACCAGGAGCAGGAGGACGCCCCAGGCGGCGGCCACCCCGGCCCCCAGAGCCCGGTTAGCCAGGGAGAGCCCAGGAAGGCGCATCACCTTGGAGAGGTAGTGCGCCACGATCGTGAGCGTCGCCCCGAACAGGAGGAAGAGCGCTATCCCCGCTCCGATGCGGGCCCATTCGGGCGAGACACCGAAGCGGTCCGTGAGGAATCCTCCCATCGGACCTGAGAGGCGGAAGGCCACCGCCGCCCCCACCACCAGGCCGACCAGGTCCAACAGCTCCCGCACGAAGCCGCGCAGCCACCCCCGCACTGCCATGCCGGCGAGGTAGATCCCGAGAATGAAGTCGAGCATGCCGACGGGTCATGGTGGTAGACGTGATAGCGAACCCGAAGGCAATCCGCCTTGCGACTCAGCGGAGCTGGATCTTCATCCTCTTGTTCGACTTGCCCTTCGACTCGGTCTTGACCACGTCCACCTCTCCCACCTCCAGGGTGGTGCGCACATGGGTGCCGCCGTCGGCCTGACGGTCCAGGCCGACGATGTCCACCACCCTTATCTCCTCCACCCACTCGGGGATGAGGTTCACCTTGGTGCGGATAAGGTCGGGATCGCCCAACGCCGTCTCCCGGGCGAGGTAGACGATCTCGGTGGGATAGCCCTTCACCAGCTCGGCATTCAGCCGTCGCTCCACCTCCTGGCCGAACTCGGTGCTCATCGCTTCCAGTTCGAAGTCCATGCGGGCGGCGCCCTCCGACATGTTCCCACCGGTCACTTTCGCCCCGAAGTCCCGCCACACCACGCCGGAGAGGGCATGGAGAGCGGTGTGAGTCCGCATGATCGTGTAGCGGCGGTCCCAGTCGATGATCCCCTCCACCGGGGTTCCCGGCTCGGGAAGATCCTCGGATTCGACCACATGCACCAGGCGCCCCTCCCGACGCACCGTGTCGACGACCCTCGCCTCTCCCCCGTCCCACCGGATCAGCCCCGTGTCCCCGGGCTGCCCGCCGCCCCGGGGATAGAAGACCGTGCGATCGAGGATCACCATCCCGTCGGATGCGTCCCGGACCGTGCCCTCCGCCCGGTCCCGGTAGCTCTCCTTTCCGGCCAGTTCCTCCGTCTCCAAAACAGATCACCTCGCGGTTTCGGCTTCCAGGACGCCCACGATACGGCCGGAGCCGGTATATTGGCGCCGCGCGTCCGGTCCGGACGCGTTCTCCTGACAACGAAGGAAGGGAACAAATGGGTAAACGACTCATACGATTCCTGTCGCTGTTAGCCGTTCTCAGCCTCGTGCTTGCTGCATGCGGCGGAGGCGATGACACGGCGGGGACCGAAGCCCCTGACGACACCGAAGCACCGACCGACACGGAAGCGCCGGACGACACCGAAGCCCCCGACGACACCGAGGCCCCCGACGACACGATGGGAGAGGAAGATCCCCTCGGCACCGTCACCGTGGGTCCCGGGGAGCCGATCCAGATCCGCTCGCTCAACGCCATCTCCGGCGACGCTGCCTTCCTGGGCACCCCCAACGAGAGAGCCGTGGAGCTGACGATCGAGGACTACGGCCAGATCGCGGGCCACGACGTCGACATGGGCACCGGTCTGGACGACCTCTGCTCGGCTGAGGGTGGCCAGTCCGCCGCTCAGACGATCGTCGCCGACCAGCAGGTGCTGGGCGTGATCGGCACCTCCTGCTCCGGAGCTGCCGCCGCCGCCTCACCGGTGATCAGCGACGCCGGAATGGTCATGATCTCGCCCTCCAACACCTCCCCCTCCCTGACCTCCGACCTGGAGGGCAACCCCGGGGAGAACTACTACGAGGGCTACTACCGGACGGCTCACAACGACCTGTTCCAGGGTCAGGCAGTGGCCGAGTTCGTGTACAACGAGCTCGGGCTGACCACCGCCGCCGCCATCCATGACGGCGACCCCTACACCCAGGGTCTGGCACAGGCCTTCGCCGACGCCTTCGAGGCCCAGGGTGGGACCATCACCGGCTTCACGGCGGTGAACAAGGGCGACACCGACATGACCCCGGTCCTGTCGGAGGTGGCCGGCGACTCCCCCGAGGCGCTCTACTTCCCGATCTTCCCACCGGAAGGCAACTTCATCGCGCAGCAGATCGGTGACGTGGAAGGACTGGAAGAGACCCAGCTACTGTCCGCCGACGGGATGCTGGTGGAGAACTTCCTGGAGATCCCCGAGTCGGAGGGCATCTACTTCTCCGGCCCCAGCCTCCAGTTCGAAGGGAACCAGAACGAGCTCACCGGCGTCTCCGCCGAGGACTTCCTGGCCACCTACAACGAGAGCTACGGTGAGGCGCCCTCGGCTGCCTTCTGGGCTCACTCCTACGACGCCACCACGATGCTTCTGGCGGCTATCGAGGAGGTGGCCCAGGAAGGTGACGACGGTTCGCTCACGATCGGACGCCAGGCGCTGCAGGACGCCATCGCAGGGCTCGAGTTCCAGGGCATGATCGGCCAGATCTCCTGCGACGAGTTCGGTGACTGCGGATCCCAGCAGATCCAGATCGTCGATCATCAGGACTCGTCGGTGACCGACTCGACGCAGCTGCCCGTGGTCTTCAGCTATCAGGGCGAGGTGGGCTGATCATCAGCCACCGGTCCCTTCGGCGGTGGTCGAGGGGACCAGGATGGGGGCCCGGATATTCCGGGCCCCCATCCCTGCCGTCTTCGCGTCTGCGCTGGTATAAAGCCCCTCTACGAGGGCGAAGGGCATCATGACAGCCACAACAGCCGAGACCGCCGCGTCCCGGGCCCGCCGGTCGTTCCGCCCCTCCTGGGTGGACACGTTCCTGTGGATGATCCGGATCGGCGCCATCATCATCATCTCCTGGGGCCTGATCGGGTCCATCCTCCGTTTCGCCGCCGGGGAGGGGCTCAGTGCCTCCCAGTGGCGCGACCTGATCGTGGCGGGCCTCTCTCAGGGTGCCATGTACGGGCTGTTGGCTCTCGGGTACTCCATGGTCTACGGCGTGCTGGGCTTCATCAACTTCGCCCACGGCGAGGTGTTCATGTCCGGTGCCATGGTGGGGTTCATCGCCGCCAACTGGCTGTTCGAGAACGGCGTGTGGGCATCCAATCCCATCGTGTCGCTGCTGGTGGTCCTGGCGGTGGCGATGTTCACCTCCACCCTGGTGGCGATCCTGGTGGAGAGGGTGGCCTATCGCCCGTTGCGGGGCTCCCCCCGCCTGATACCGCTCATCACCTCCATCGGCGTCTCCTTCTTCCTCCAGTACACCTTCGGCGGGCTCTTCGGCGTGGGGGTGCGCACCTACCCGCAGGCGCCGGGGATGTTCCAGGGCGACGTCTCGATCCTGGGCATACCCATCGAACGGACCAGCGTGCTGGTGATCGTGGTGGCGATCCTCTCGATGATCGCACTCTGGTACTTCGTGACCCGCACCAAGGCCGGCCGGGCGATGCGGGCCGTGGCCGAGGACAAGGAGATAGCGGCGTTGATGGGCATCAACGTGGACCGCACCATCGTCACCGTGTTCGCGGTGGGAGGGGCGATGGCGGGGGTGGCGGGTCTCATGTGGGCGATCCTCTTCCGGGGCGTCAACTTCTTCACCGGGTTCATACCCGGGATCAAGGCTTTCACTGCCGCCGTCCTGGGCGGCATCGGCAACATGGTGGGGGCGATGGGAGGAGGTGTCCTCCTGGGATTGTTCGAGGGGGTGGGACCGCTTCTCATCCTGGGCGGCCTGGGGATCCCCGGTGTCTCCCAGCTCAAGGACGTGGTGGCGTTCACCGCCTACTGGGGCTTTTCGAGCATCCTCGGCTACCCG
>JBKHJQ010000166.1:0-5903 GCA_046538055.1 Actinomycetota bacterium | reverse complement strand
ATAGGACATGGGGCACCTCCTGATGCGGGTAGCAGGGTGGGTGTGAGTGCATGCTCAGCTACATCGGCGCGGCGCCGGGATCATGCGCTCGCCCTCCGCTCGAGGAGGCGGGAGATGGCATATGCCCCCATGCGGTGGCAGAAATCCCCGAAGGATTCCCCGGCGAGGCGCCGATCACGCCAGGCCGTGAGAAGGGGGGCGAGGGTGGCGACGATCTCGGACTCGGGCACCGTCTCCGCCGCCGGGAAGTTGAGGCGCCGATTGAGTGTGTCGGCCCCCAGGTGGATGTCGTAGTGGCCGCTGCGGCGGCCCACCAGGCCCACCTCGGAGTTGTAGGGACGGGCGCATCCGTTGGGGCATCCGGTCATCCGGACCTGCACCGATTCGTCGCCCAGCCCCAGCGCTCCCAGGGTGGCGGTGAGCTCCCGGATGACCCGGGGGAGGGCCCGCTCGGCGTCGGTGAGTGCCAGCCCGCATGTGGGCAGCGCCACACACGCCATCGAGGAGCGGATCGTCACCGGCACCTCCCCAGCGACGGGGATCCCGTGGGCGGCCAGGATTCGGTCGACGCGGGCACGCTCATGGTCGGCGACCCCGGCCAGGAGGAGGTTCTGGGAGGGTGTGAGGTAGATGCCCGGGCGCACCTGCTCGATCACCTCCCGCAGCCCCGAGCGAAGCCGGGCTCCATCGTCGGAGACACGGCCGTTCTCGACCGGCACGCCCAGGAACCACCGGCCGTCGGGTTGGGTGTGCCACCCCAGATGGTCGTCCGCCGATGCCCACTCGAGGGGCCGGGGAGGAGCAAGGGCACGGCCCAGGCGGCGCTCCACCGCCAGCTTGAAGTCCTCCAGGCCCCAGTAGGCCACCAGGTACTTGAGCCGTGCATGCTTGCGGTCGAACCGTTCCCCGTAGTCCCTCTGCGTGGCCACGATCGCCTCGACCACCTCCACCAGCTCGTGGGCGGCGACATACGCCAAAGGATCGGAGATGCGAGGGAACGTGTCGGGCTGGTTGTGGGATCTGCCCATTCCGCCCCCTACCAGCACCGTGAAGCCCGCCACCTCGTCACCGTCGAGATGGGGGACGATGCCCACGTCGTGGGAGTAGACGTCGGTGCAGTTGTCGCCCGGGTGGGAGAAGGCGATCTTGAACTTACGGGGTAGATACGTGGGCCCGTAGACAGGCTCGGGGTCCCCCGCCTGGGCGGTGACGGCCCGCTCCCCGTCCACCCAGATGTGGTAGTAGGCGCGGGTTCGCGGCCGGAAGTGGGCGGCCAGCGCGTCGACGTAGGGCCGGACGGCTGCGCGGCCGGGAAGCGGAGCCGGGCACGCCATGGTGTTGCGCACGACGTCCCCGCACGCCCCCAGCGTGGTCACGAGGCTCCGGTTGAGGGTCGAGATCAGGTGGCGGAGGTCGCGTTTGCGGGTGTGATGCCATTGGACGCCCTGTCGGGATGTGATCCGCAGCGTCCCGTCCCCCACCTCGTCGGCCAGGCGGTCCATCACCAGCCACTGGTCGGCCGTGAGCCGCCCACCCGGAACGGCGGCCCGCACCATCATGATCCAGTCCCGGTCCAGTCCCCGGGCCCGTCGCTGCTTGCGCGCGTCCCGGTCGTCCTGCTGGTAGATGCCGTGGAACTTGAGCACCTGGGTGGTGTCGGCTTCGAAGCGCTCGGTGCCATCGGTCAGCTCGATGCCGATCGATCCGGCCAGGAACGCGCTTCGTTCCTTGATGTCCTCGATAGGAGAGCGTTCGCTCATGTGCATACCCCCATGCCGGGGGCTCCCCGGCGGCCACGCCGGGGAGCCTTGGGCGTCGGTTTCAGCCCTCCTCGACCGGGGCTCCCACCAGGGACCCGTACTCGGTCCACGACCCGTCGTAGTTGCGGACGTTGTCGCGGCCCAGGAGCTGGGACAGCACGAACCAGGTGTGGGCGGAGCGCTCTCCTATCCGGCAGTACGTGATCACCTCAACGTTGGCGGTGTCGGCATAGAGAGACTCGAGCTCGTCCGCCGACTTGAAGGTGCCGTCGTCGTTGGCGGCCGTGGCCCAGGGGATGTTGAGGGCCCCGGGTACGTGGCCTCCCACGTAGGGCTGCTCCTGGGGAAGGTGGTCCGGCGCCAGCTTCTCACCCGAGAATTCCTCGGGGGAGCGAACGTCGACGAAGGTAGCCCGGCCTACCTCGGCGAGCACCTCGTCGCGCAACGCCCTCAGCTGGGGGCGCTCCGACCCGGCGATCTCCAGTTCGGTGGTGGGGTAGGTGGGGACCTCGCCGGTTAGGGGACGGGACTCCAGCTCCCACTTCTTTCGGCCACCGTCGAGGAGCTTCACCGCGTCGAATCCCCGATAGCGCAGCAGCCAGTAGGCGTAGGCGGCGAACCAGTTGTTGTTCCCGCCGTACAGCACCACGGTCGTGTCCACCCACACTCCCGCTCTCGAGAGCAGCGCGGCCAGGCCCTCCTGGTCGAGGTAGTCGCGCCGGACGGGGTGGTGGAGGTCGGTGAACCAGTTCCAGCCCACCGCACCGGGGATATGGCCCTTCTCATAGGCGGACACGTCCTCGTCCACCTCGATCACCCGGGTCCGGGGATCTTCCAGGCGCCCGGCCAGCCAGTCGGTGGACACCAGCGCCTGGGGGTTTGCATAGCTCATTGTCTGACACTCCTGAGTCGTTCGAGCAAGATCGGACGAGACGCCGCGGCATCAGCTCTCGGGTGACGGGCGTCTCAGGAGCGTCGACGTCGTGTCAGCGCGTCCGGGTATGCCACCCGAGAGCGAAGACACATCGGACAGGCCGCCGAGGAAGAGATACGAGACACCAGAGGGAAAGCCCCTTCGGTCCGCTGGTGTGGCATCGTGGTCATCTCTCTTCCTGTTCGCCTGTCAGACCAGAGGGTGGAAGATGACCGGGACCGGGAGAGTCCCGACTCATCGACCAGGCGTTGGCACCTTGCCGAAAGGCAGGTTGCCGCGGTTTCTGCGGGCCAGTCCCTCCACCGCTCTGGATGAGCTGGAGACGGACTATGCCAGGAGCCGGTGGAGACGTCAAGGCTGCTGTTCGCTGTCCGGCTCCCTCTCATGGAAGTCGAGTGCTGTGTCGAGCTGGGGGGCCGAGTGTGTGATCCAGCCCACCGAGATGACGTCCACACCCGTGCGGGCGATATCGCGGACGTTGGCGAGCGTGATGCCGCCGGAGGCCTCTGTGACCAGCTTCCCTCCCACCACCTCGACTGCCCGGCGCAGGGTGTCCGGTTCCATGTTGTCGAGGAGGACCCGGTCGGCGTCGGTGGTGAGGACCTCCTGGAGCTGGTCGAGGCCGTCCACCTCCACTTCCACGGTCATCTCTCCCCCTACCCGCCGGCGGGCGGCCGCCACCGCGGCAGCGACTCCCCCGGCGGCGGCCAGGTGGTTGTCCTTGATGAGCACCGCGTCGTAGAGGCCGAAGCGATGGTTCACCCCTCCGCCCATCGCAACGGCGTACTTGTCGAGTGCCCTCATCCCCGGGAGGGTCTTGCGAGTGTCGGAGATCACGGCACCGGTGCCCTCCACGGCGTCCACCAGCTTCCGGGTGGCGGTGGCCACGCCCGACATGCGCCCCAGCAGGTTGAGGGCGGTTCGCTCGGCGGTGAGGATGGACCGGGTGGGCCCCTCCACCCGGGCGATGGCTGTGGCGGCGACTACCCGGTCGCCGTCGGAGACCAGCGGCCGGAACGTGACGGCGTCATCGACCGCGGTGAAGACGTGGGCGGCCACCTCCAGGCCGGCCACCACACCGGGGGAGCGGACCACGACAGAACCGGCCGATCTGCTGTCGGCGGGGACGCAGGCCGCCGAGGTCATGTCCCCGGCCGTCCCCAGGTCCTCCAGGAGCGCCCGCTCCACCACGTCGGCGTAGTCGTGGCGCTCCATCAGGCCAGGGCCACCAGATCCACCGGAGCAGGATCCAGCCGCCTCCGGTGGGCCTGGTGTGGATCGGCCTGGGGATGGTCGGCCCGGTAGTGGCCCCCCCGTGACTCACTGCGGGCAAAGGCCGCCTCTATGACGAGAGGCGCCAGATCGGCCATCACCCGGCCCCCCACGGAGCGACGCAGCTCTCCGTCGAGGTGGCGGATGCGCCGGCCGGCCTCCTCCAGCCCCGGTCCCGTCCGGACCAACCCCACCAGCTCCCACATGACACGCCGCGCTTCGGCTATTCCAGGGCCGGGTGCCAGGGCCAGGTCCAGTCCTTCCTTGGGCGCCCTCGGCTCTCCCCGCGGTTCGCGGATCGACCCGGCCACGTCCTGGGCGGTTCGGGATCCGAAGACCAGACCCTCCAGCAGCGAGTTGGAGGCCAGACGGTTGGCGCCGTGCACTCCGGTGGAGGCGCACTCGCCCACGGCCCACAGCCCACAGACGCTGGTGCGTCCCCGCCCGTCGGTGTCGATGCCGCCCATGTAGTAGTGGGCGGCGGGGGACACCGGAAGCAGGTCCCGGGCCGGATCCAGCCCGGCCGAGCGGGCGCTGGCGGTGACCGTGGGGAAGCGCTCGGCGACATGGGGGACACCTCCTGTGTCGAGGAAGGTGTCCAGGCCGCGGTCCTGGCGCTGGAAGATGGCGCGGGCCACAACATCCCTCGGGGCCAGCTCGGCCATCGGGTGGTGGGCATCCATGAAGCGCCGGCCGCACGCGTCGACCAGCGTGGCTCCCTCTCCTCTCAATGCCTCGGTGACCAGCGGCATAGGATCTGTGCTTGCCTGGAGGGCGGTGGGATGGAACTGGACGAACTCGAGGTCGGCCAGCCGGGCTCCGATCCGGGCGGCCATGGCGATGCCGTCACCGGTGACGCCTTCCGGGTTGGTGGTGTGGGAGAAGATCCGGCCGGCCCCTCCCGTGGCCAGCACCACGGCCGGGGCGAGCAGGACCTGGTGGCGGCGTCCGTCGGCGGCGATCACCCCCGCCACCCGGTCTCCCACCATGACCAGGTCGACGGCCCGGGCCCGGATCATGTTCACGGTACCGGAGGAGTCGACGGCAGAGGACAGGGCCCTCATCACCTCCGCACCGGTGGCATCCCCGTCGGTGTGCACCACCCGGCGGCGGCTGTGCCCCCCCTCCCGGCTCAGCAGCAGCTCTCCCCCCGGGTCGCGGTCGAAGCGTGCTCCCTGCCGGATGAGGTCCAGGACCGCCCCCGGACCCTCCCGGGTGAGGATCTCGACCATCTCGTCCACGGCCAGTCCTCCCGCCACCCCCGCGGTGTCGGCGGCGTGTCTCCCGGGCGAGTCGTCAGAGCCGATGGCGACGGCGATGCCGCCCTGGGCCCAGCCGGTGGATCCCGGCTGGGGGGATGCCAGGACATAGGACCGGGGTAGCTGCAGGGCCACGGTCAGGCCCGCTACTCCCGCCCCCACCACCAGGGGCGCATCCAGCCGCACTGTCTCCGCCATATCCCGGCTCTCAGCCCCGACCGACTCGAAGCATGCGGTCCACGGCCTCCCGCGCCCGGTCCGCCACGTCGGGGTCGATCTCCACCTGGTGGGTCATGGAGGCCAGCGAACGGCGGATGTTGTCGAGGGTGATCCGCTTCATGTGGGGGCACAGGTTGCAGGGACGCACGTACTCGGTGTCCGGAGTCTCGGCGGCGACGTTGTCGGCCATGGAGCATTCCGTGACCATCATGACCCGGGGCGGCTGCCGTTCGGTTACCCACCGAATCATCCCGTGGGTGGAACCGACGAAGTCGGCCTCCGCCAGGACGTCAGGAGGGCACTCGGGATGGGCGATCACCGCCAGGTCCTCGCTGCCCTGGCGGAACTCGGCGATCTCCTCTCCCGTGAAGCGGTCGTGCACCATACACGAGCCCTCCCAGAGGATGACCTCCACCTCGGTCTGGGATGCGACCCATCGCCCCAGGTACTGGTCGGGAG